>JAQWAM010000097.1 GCA_028707675.1 Kiritimatiellia bacterium
CGATGACTCCCCCAACAGCGCCTTCACTTGGCCGATCATTGAAGCCACCATACTGCTCGCCCAAACTGCAGGCGCCAACCAGCCGATCCAGCCGCCGCCGCTGTCCAACCCCCGACCTGTCAACTGGTCCGGACACGACATCTATCCGGATCGGCTTTTCCACGGCGAGCGGCTGCGTCTGATCAAGCATGTCGACCTTTGGAGCGAGGAGGGCATCGACTTCGAGATCGAGGTTCCCAGCCGCGACAATGCCGTCCGGCATACCCGCATCCCGCTTTTCTCCGTCTGGCCCATGTTGCTCGACGGCATCGTTTCGAGCTTTTCGCTCTGGCGCTCGCACGAGAAATTTTCCGGCGCCATTTCACTGCCGTTCCGTGCCCGGCGCATCAATTTCTATGCCGCCAGTTTTTCAGAAGGAGCGCGCCTGCGCGGTTACTTCCGCCTTAAATCCGTCACGCCGCGCTCGCACGCTGCGGACATTCAGATTTCCGATGGCAACGGCAACCTGCTGATACACATGCGCGGCTGGGAGGAGCTCTGCGAAAGGGTGCCGCAGGAGTACCATAATTACATCCTGCGCCCAGCCGAACATTACCTCACACAAGAGCTGCCACTGGAGATGCTGGGCAACCCGTCCACGCCTGTCGCGGCTTCCGTCGCCAACGACGTGCCGCTAAAAATCTTCGAGAACAACCAAGAGCTGTGGCTCAAGACTCTGGCGCATGTCCTGCTGTCGCTCGAAGAGCGGGATGAGTGGATGGAGATGCAGGGCTCCGCCAGCCGCCGCGCCGAATGGCTATTCGGAAGGGCCGCAGCCAAGGACTCCGTGCGCCGGTTCCTCCTGAAATACCACCAGTCGCGCTGGACCGCCGCTGACATCCCGGTCTGGGCCGACGATTCCGGCAAGCCCCACGCGCTCGGCAACTGGCGCGAGCACACCAAGGCTAAGATCGACATCTCTATCGCGCACACGGAAAAGCTGGTGGTGGCCGCGGTTGTCGCTAACGCGCGCATCGGCATCGATATCGAAGCCGCTAATCGCGACCTGACCGAAGATTTCACCAAAGGCGTCTTCACGCATGACGAGCTGGAACTGGCTGCCAACACCGGCGAGGCCCGCACCGTCATGCTGCGTTTCTGGTGCGCCAAAGAGGCGATCTCAAAGGCCCTCGGCACCGGAATACGCTACAGCCCGCGCGATCTGCTGATCAGGGACATAGACATGGTGGGGGGCCAGATCCGGATCGAGCTGCTGGGCCAGTGGCTCGACGCCTTCAAGCACCTTAAGGGACGCAAGAATGTGATTGCCTCGTCCATTTACGCCAATCACGTCTTCGCCTCCTGCATTCTGCCGGCGTCGCTTTTCGAGGAGGAGTGATGCCGCAAAACAATTCCTCACCGCGTATCGCATATACCCGAGCATGAGATTACTGCTGCACAACATCCAATACGCCACCGGGCGCCTGCGCCGCTTCGCTTGGGTCGAAACCCTGACACGCTCAACCGCGCACTTCCCGAACATCACCCGTTTCGTGCGCAATATCGACCCGGACATCATCGGCCTCGTGGAGGTCGACTCCGGCTCCTACCGCGCGCGCCGCAAAAACCAGGCCAATGAGCTGGCCCGCGCCTTGAAGTATTACCACCTGACACGCATCAAATACCCCGAGTCAGGAATCGGACGGCACGTACCCGTGCTGAACAAGCAGGCCAACGCCGTGCTGGCGCGCGGCGACATCCTGCGCCACACTTTCCATGACTTCGCGAGCGGCTTCAAAAGCCTCGCCATCGAGGTCGAACTCGAAAACATTACTTTTTTTCTCGTGCATCTGGCGCTCGGCATCCGTACCCGCCACCGCCAACTGCTGGAACTGCACGACCTGATCAAGAGCAGCTCAAAACCCGTAATCGCGGCCGGTGACTTCAACACCCTTTCCGGCGTCTGGGAAATGCGCATGTTCCTGCGCGCCACCGGCCTCAAAAGCGCCAACGCCAAACACTCCCCAACCTTCCCGAGCTGGGCTCCATGCCGCGAGCTGGACTTCATCTGCCATGACCCGGCCATCAAGCCCGTCCGCTTCAAAATCCCCCGCGTACGCCTCTCCGACCACCTGCCCCTAGTGCTGGACTTTGAGCTTCAATAGGCCGCGCGGCTTCATTTGCCGCCAGCCGTGCTGCCCTTGGCCTTCACGCCACCACCGTTGCGCGCCGCCCACTCCGCCTGCCGCGCCACCCCCATCATGATCGCGACGTCGTCGCCGGTGTAGACACCCCGCGAGAAAATGCGCTGTATTCCCTGCATCATGTGGTCAGCCTTGTCTTCCTTCATGAACCCGGTCAGCAGCAGCATCTCGCGCCACAGCCGGGTGAGCTTTAGCTTGTCCCCCGCGCTCGCCGGCAGCGATTTCTCGCAAGGCGGTTCATAAACGCCGAGCGCGGCATACAGCTCATAACAGCACAGCAACACCGCCTGCGCCAGATTCAGCGATGTGTAGCCGACATGCACCGGGATGCGAATCAGATGCGTACACATGCCGATCTCTTCGTTCGTCAGCCCCTTGTCCTCCCGACCGAAAACCAGGGCGACCCTGCCCCTCTCGGCCAGACTCAAAAGCTCCGGCGCGGTCTCGCGCGGCGTCTTGACGTGCTGACGGTACAGGCCGCCGCGCGCGGTCGTGCCGACCACAAACGCGCAGTCAGCCACAGCCTCGGCCAAATCCACAGCCTCGCGCCTCTTCTCCAGAATCTCCCCGGCGTGGACAGCCATCTTGACGGCATCCTGCCATCCGTCACATATCCGCGGCCCGGCCAGCGCCAGATCGCTGACCCCCATGTTGGCCATGGCGCGGCAGACCGAACCCACGTTGCCGCTGTACAGCGTGCCGACCAATACCACCCTTATGTTATCGAGAACCTCTCCCATACGCCTCCGCCACTCCGCAAAAAAAAATTATGGCATCCCCGTCACCCGGCGCTGACCGTCCGCGTTCAAACCAGTTTGCCAAGATACTCCAGCCACACATCCATGCCAGCGCCGCTGCGGGCGCTGGTCTCGAAAACGAACACCCCCGGCCGCACCCGCCGCAGATTGGCCCGGCACAACGCCGCGCGTCATTGTCAGTGCGCTGGTCGCCGGTTATCACCGCGCAACCCACCCGGCCGCAGCCCCACTCCCTGCACGATTCCCGTCAGGTCGTAAACGCGTATTACTTTGCCACAGTCCATCGGATTCCCAAGTTCCGCTGCATTCCGAGTCCCGGCCCGGCCTCAGGCGGCGCCATGCCACTTACCCCGTCCGTGTTCTCCCCGCTACCGCGATCTTTGCCGCCGGATAATTCGGTTTGGCGCCGCGCCTGGGCAACAGGCGGTCGAGCACCGGAAGCAGTTCAGGCAGCCGTGCTAATTTCTTCCGCGCTGAGGCCAGAACTTTGCTTACATCCGCCTTTCCCTGTTCCAGCTCTGCTTGTGCCTTGTCCGGCGGCAGATCCGCGCGCTTGACGAACCGGCTGCTCGCCTGCAACTGGTGCCGCCATTCCGGCGCGCCGGGCGCTAGTCTGTCCCTCTTCATGGACACGACACGCTCGAATAAGGTTTCCGGCTCGGTCTGCCCTTCCAGATACAAGGACACCGCGGCGAACTCGGTGGCCGATAGCCGCGCGTCCGTGATTCCGTCCACCAGTAAACGGCCGGTCTCGCAGTCTAGCGTCAGTTGCGGCAGCACCGCCGGCTCGGGAGCCTGCTTCTGGATGCCCCTGACCAACTCCGCGTATCCCGGCGGCGCGCTCTTGAACGTGTCCTCATACCAGCCGCGCATGCGCACGAAAGGCACGTCTACCAGCATGATTCGCGCCTTTGACGAACTGACCGCGCGGCCCGACGGCTCGACATGCTTGCGGCCTCTCTCCGGAAACAGGAAGGTCGGCGACAGGCGCCCGTCGAAAGGCGGGTTCACCAGCACATGCAGCACACGGTCCTGACGCCGCCCCAGCAGGCACATGCACGACATGAGCAGCGCGCTCATGGTCTTGCGACCGCCCGCTATGGAGGCGCACACGCTAACGCCCGGATTTTCAGTGAAGGCGCGCAGCTCATGCAGCATGAAGTCCGCCGCGGCGGAGTTCTCCGCCGTGCCGTCGATGTCCGTGAGGTTGCGGCGGCCGGCCGGGTCGGGGAAGAGGCGCACGTGATCCGCCGCCGGCCCGAACTTTAGCCTGCCGGCAACCGGCTTCCCCTTTTTCTCCAGCGTCGCGGTCATGCGATCCCAAGCGCATGGCGCTCCTTCGAAAAGCTCGCGTTCCAGCGCTTCGCGCCCCGGCACGGTCGTCAGCGCCACCACGCGGTTCGGCACGACCGGCCGATCCTCATGCGCCAGCGCCCAAACCGTCTCTGTGACCACCGCCGGCGACATGCCCAACACAGCGAACAGCACCGTCTCTTTATTCTTGGCTTTTTGCGTTTGCATCGCTCGCCTTAAGATTATAGGACTCAGGACCCAGGACTCAAGACTCAGTTTTGCCGGTTCCCCCTGGAGGGCGAGCGTCCCCGCGAGCCGCAGGTTCCCCCTGGGGGGCGAGCGTCCCCGCGAGCCGCAGATTCCCGCTGGGGGGCGAGCGTCCCCGCGAGCCGCCGGTTCCCGCTGGAGGGCGAGCGTCCCCGCGAGCCGCAGGTTCCCGCTGGAGGGCGAGCGTCCCCGCGAGCCGCAGGTTCCCGCTGGAGGGCGAGCGTCCCCGCGAGCCGCGTCCTGGGTCCTGCGTCCTGGGTCCTGGTCCCGCGTCCTGCTCGGCCGCGGCTCATCACATCGGCCGCGTGCCTTTGCATTCCGGGTAGCCGGAGCAGCTCCAGAAAGCTTCTCCGGCATGCGGCCCCTTGCGCGCGGTGCGCCGCCGCATGGGCTGTCCGCAGAGCGGACAGTCCGGCGCGGCCTCCTCCCGCGTGTCGCGGGCCGCGACCCGGGTCTGCGTCAGGCGTTCACGGAAGCCGCCGCCTTCCGTGAACGCCGCGCCCTGGCTGCGCATCTGGCCGCCCAGCATGGCCATGGCGCGGCGGATCAGCACGATCAGCGCGTTTGCGGCCACTGCCGGATCGGCGTTTTCCAGCCACGGGTCAAAGCGCTGCTTCTCGCGATGGAACCATGTCCAGTAATCGTGCAGCGCGTCGCCGGTGTAAACGAACGCCGGGAAATTCAGCGCGCTCACGGCCCGGTGTTCGCTGGAGTGGACACTCCAAGGGATTACGCCGCGGTCGGCCAGAAATATCTCGAGGTCGCCGAGCAGCTCGCCGAGACTCGCGCGCGCCACGTCCGTCAGCTTCATCTCGGTCTCCTTCGAGGTGGCGGCGCGTTCCGAGCCCTCGATGATATTCTGGCGGCCGGATCGCGCCGCGCCGACCATCTGGCCGGAAGTCTTGCCCAGCGGATCCTCCTGATACGGCACGAACCGCTTGCAGAAACGGATCGTGGCGAGATGCACCAGCGTCGCGAAATGGAACGAGTTGAGTTTGCGGTAGCCGCCGGCTTTATCGAAGAGCTGTGCCATGTTTTTGCTCCTGTGTTTTTTTTCAGGACTCAGGACCCAAGACCCGGGACCCAGCCTGTTTTTGCCTGCGGATCCGGTTAATCCCGAGTGTTGTTAACCCTTGTAATTTTAGCCCCGGCCCGGCTTTCCCTTCAAGCCCTTTCTCCGGCCCCCGCGTTCCAGATTCTCTTGTCCCTGGGCCCTTAGCCCTGAGTCCTGGGCCCTTGGCCCTGAGTCCTGCGTCCTGGGCCCTGGGTCCTGGGTCCTGCGTCCTTGGTCCTGGCGTCCTTGGTCCTGGCATCCCGTGTCCCGTCTCCCAGGCCCTGAGTTCTGGGTCTTGCGTCCTTGGTCCGCGGGCGCGGGCCGCACAACCGTCTCAATCGCCTTCCGGCTGATGTCGTCTTTTCCCGGCCCGCCCCCGAGTCCCACATCCCGGTTCCCGCGTTCCGTCTCCCGGGTCCTGAGTCCCGCGTCCTGA
>JAQWAM010000098.1 GCA_028707675.1 Kiritimatiellia bacterium
CAGGTTGGTAACGGTATTTGAACGATTACGATTACGAGCAAGATTACGATTACGAAAAGTCTCCATTTTTCCTAATCTTAATCCTAATCCTAATCCTAATCTTAATCAGCTTGAAGTTATAGGTAAGACAAGGCACATCGAGACCCGTTGAGGAACAATCATGAAAACTCTTATAATCAATGTGTTTTTAGCGGCGGCGGCGTTATCGGGCCGCGGCGCCCAACAGCCTGACGAGGCTTTGCTGCGCGATGTCAGGGCGTCGATCCGCAAAGGATTGGACTGGCTGGCGGCGAACCAGCGTCCCGACGGCTCGTGGTCGGAGCCGGGCATGCCAGCCATGACGGCTCTGCCTTTATGGGCTATAGCCGCATCCGGCGAAAGCGGCTATGACGCCGCAGCCGACAAGGCCGTGGCTTTCATCTTGGGCAAACAGCAGCCCGACGGCGGCATTTATGTGCCGATGCCCGGGCGGCAGGGCGGCGGCCTAGGCAATTACAACACTTCCATCTGCATAGCCGCGCTGTATGCCACAGGCCGCCCCGACACAATACCGACAGTGCTGAAGGGCCGCAAATACATCGCGTCTTCGCAGCTCATCGGCGACGACCTGTACGCCGGCGGGTTCGGGTACGACAAAAGCGCTGGCCGGCGGTACAGCGACCTTAACAACACGCATTTCTCGCTAGACGCCATGCGGCGCACGCAAGGCGCGGAGGACCGGCGGCCCGCGGGCGACAAGCGCGTCGACATCATGTGGGACGCGGCGCTTAAGTACGTCACGCGTCTGCAGAACACCGAGGGCGAGACCGCCGGCGGGTTCGCGTATAACACGCGCGACCCTAAAAGCGGTGTCGTCACCAACTCCGGCGGCAGGCTGATGCTGCGCGCTTACGGCAGCATGACTTACGCGGGCCTGCTGTCGCTTATCCACGCCAAGCTGGACAAGAGTGACCCGAGAGTGCGTTCCGCCGTGGATTACGCATCCCGTTTCTGGACGCTGGATGAAAACCCGGGCCAGGGCCAGCAGGGTCTCTACTTTTACTACAACGTGATCGCGCGCGCCCTGAGCGCCGCCGAAATTGACGCCTTGAGCCGCAAGGACGCTCAAGGCGAAATCTTGTGGCGGGCGGAAATTTTGCGCAAAATCATGGCGGTGCAGAAACCCGACGGGTCATGGGTCAACAACAACAACCGCTGGTGGGAGAACGACCCGGTGCTGGCCACTTCCTACTCTCTGCTGGCGCTCTCGTTCGCGGCCGGTTTCACCCGCTGACACATTCTGCCGTGACAAATCGTCGCAAACCGTCATAATGAAAGTTTTTCCATTAACGCATTGGCAACTGGAACGGCTGTCTGATGAACGATCATGTGTTATTGTTTGCCACCATGTGCGCTTGGGCTACATGCGCTGCAGGCTTGGCGTGGTATTGTCTTCACATCGCCCGCCAGATAACCTATGTGACGCTGGCCGACGGCCGCAGGCAGGAGCGCAGGCTTCCTCTGCTTTTCCGTCTCCTGCTGCCTTTCGCGCCCAATCTGGACCGGCTGGTTTCGCGCCCGCACTTCGAGCGGGCGCGCGCCGCCGCAGACCGCCAGCTCGTCGCCGCAGGTTTTGAAGGCTTATTGAACGGCCGCGAGCTGCTGGCCCTGAAAATATTGACGCCTTTAGCCGGCGGCGCGTTCTGGCTGGCGGCGCTTAAACTCTTGGCCGCGTTTTCCCCCGCATCCAGTCTGGCTGCGAATGCGACTTTGTTTTTCCTGCTGGGTCTGGCTTTCCTGTATCTTTATCCTCTGCTGTGGCTGAAACGCGCGTTGTCCCGCAGGCATAATGCCATCACCCGCGACCTGCCGTTCGTGCTGGACCTGCTAACGCTCTCTGTCGAGGCCGGCATGGATTTCATGAGCGCCCTTCAGCGCAACTGCGAGCGAAGAAAATTGGATCCGCTCAACGAGGAGCTGATCCGCATGACGCGCGAGATACAGGTGGGAACCCCGCGCAGGGTCGCGCTGCGCAATCTGGCGCAAAGGGTTGACCTGCCTGACCTGCGTTCGGTGGCGCACTCGCTGATACAGGCGGACGAGCTGGGGGTAAGCATAGGGGCGATATTACGCATACAGTCGGAACAGATGCGGTCGCGCAGGTTCAGCCGTGCGGAAAAACTGGCCAACGAGGCTCCCGTCAAGATGCTGGGGCCGCTGATGCTTTTCATCTTCCCGGCCGTCTTCATAATTCTGCTTGGGCCAGTGTTAAGACAAACTTTGGAGCATCTGTTCTGAAACCATGAACTCTAATCTATATACGATTTGCGTTTCCGAAGGCCCGTTCAAGGGCAGACGTCACGCCGTTCCGCCGGAGGGCTTGACCTTGGGCCGCTCCAGCAAATGCGATGTGTGCTTCGAAGACCCCGCGCTGTCCAGAAGCCAATGCCGGTTCGAGCCGCGCGGCGCGGACTTGTGGGTCGTTGACCTTGCCAGCGCTAACCAGACACTGGTTAATGACAAACCGGTCGATGAAGCTTTGATTTCTCCGGCAGACCGCATCACCGTGGGCCAGACAGTTATCCGTGTGGAAAAAAACGACGCGGCAGGCGTTGCCCAAGGTGAGCAAAAAACTGAAATGCCAGTCCAGAACGCTGTGATCGACCTCGGTTTCCAAAACAGGGAGCCTGAAAGCGAGCATACCCGGAAATCGCTGCTGCGGCCGGCCCTGTGGACACTTGCCGCGATTCTGGTCCTGGTCGTCGGCACCACCCTAATGCTCGACCCTGCCGGATTCATGAAAAAGCAGTCGCCTACAACCAGCACTCATCCCCCGGAAAAACTTCTGCTGCTGAATTATGAGAAGATTGAAGCCGATGCGGACAACATTTTTCGCTACGAGATGACTTTAAACCCCCAAGGTGTCCTCACGGTCAAGATTGATGACCTGTCCGGGAAAAATCGGCATGTGCGCAAAGAAAAGAAGGTGGAGCAGGCGCTGCTTGACGGACTCATCAGCGATATTGAGAGTAGCGGGTTCTTCAGTCTGGACAAATCATACACCGGTTTCGCGGCGCGCCCGAACACGCTGAAAGAGTTCAGCCTCACCGTCGCCCTCGGCAGCAACGCGCACACATGCAGGATCACTAACCGCAACGAGCCGGAAGCGTTCAAGGCCCTGCGCGAGAAACTAGAAACTTTCAGCAAGAACGAGCTCGGTATCTGGGCGATCCAGTTCTCTTCAGAAAAACTCGTCGCCCTGGCTCAGGACGCACTTACCGTAGCCGCGAAGAAATTCAACGAAAGGGAGGTCCGCTACGGCAACCTGTCCGAAGCGATTCGCGCTTACCGCGAAGCCCTCTTCTATCTGGACACCGTCAACCCCAAGCCGGATTTCTACAACGCGATCATCGAAGGCTTCGAAGCCGCGGATAACGAGCTCGATAAACGTTACCAAGAACAGCGGTTCCGTGCCGACAGGGCAATCAACCTGTCGGACTGGGCCGCCGCCGCCAAGGAACTCCGCATCCTGTGCGAGCTGATACCCGACCGCGCCGACAGCCGTAACAAGGAAGCCGCGCGCAAGCTTATCGATGTTGAAAACCGCCTGGGCAAAGCCCGCCACTGACTTTTGGCTAATCTGGAGCGATTTATGAAATTTTCCATCAGCTTGGCTTTGACGCAGATCATGCTGTGCCAACTTTTGATGGCTTCGGGCGGCAAAGGCCCTGCCACCAGACTTGATGTCGTTTCACAACCGCCGGGGGCCGCCGTCATGGTCGACCATGCCGAAAAGGGGACAACGCCGTTAACTTTGGCCGGCCTGACCGCCGGCCCGCATCTGGTACGGATACTCAAAGAGGGGTTCCGTGACACCTTCGAGACGGTCGTTCTCGAACCGGGCGTCAACCGCACTCTGAACGTCACGCTGGAAACATTGACAGGCATACTGCTGCTGACGTCCGAGCCGACCGGCAGCGAGGTTTTTGTCAAAGGCGTTTCCCTCGGCAACACCCCCCTTCTGATAACCTCGCTGGAGCACGGCACTCACAAGTTGACCGTCTCCTCACCAGGGTATCAGAGCAAGGAAATCGAGGTCACGCTTGAGGGCCGGACTCCTGTAAAGCAAAACGTTTCGCTTATGTCCGACTCGGGCACCGTGTCTGTTTCATCCGACCCTGCCGGCGCCGAGATTCTGGTGAACGGCATCAGCCGCGGTCACGCGCCTTGCCGGATCGACCGCATCCCCGGCGGCGCGGTCACATTGCAGGTAAAGGCCGACGGGTTCGAAACCCACACGCGGGAGATAGCGCTTGCCGCCGGCGAGGTCCAGTCGCTAGACATCAAACTCAAGCCTCTGCCGGGCACACTGCGCGTAGTGTCGATCCCCGCGGGCGGGCGTGTATACGTCAACAATGAGTACAAGGGACAAACCCCGCTGGACATGGTTGACATCATTCCTGGCGACTACCGTGTGCGCGTTGACCTGGCGGGACACGAACCGGCGGCCCGCGACGTGAAGCTGCCCAAAGGCGCGTCCATAACCGAGGAGTTCAGGCTCGCGCGCAACACCGGCAGGATCGAAATCGTCACAGCCCCGTCAGGCGCCACAATCCTTTTGGGCGGCAAGAAGATAGGCATAACCATAACTCGCGGATTGGACTCAAGCGCCGTATCGGATCCGTTCGCGGCGGAGGACGTGGCGGAAGGCGAACACGAGATCGCGATTTTCCGCAAAGGCTTTGCCCAACAGAAGCGTCGAATCACCATAAAGCGCGGCGAGACCTTGACGCTCCAGTTCAAGCTGCAACGCGAATTCATCCCGAATTACGAGGTCACCACCACCCGTTCATACCACAAGGGCGTCTTGGAATTCATGAACGACGAGGGCATCCGCCTCGAGACCGCCCCCGGCATCAGCCAGACCATCCCGATGAAGGACGTGAAGAAGCACGGCCCGCTGCGGACGGATTGACAAAGGCGGGAAGCTGCGGCCTGCGCCGCGACGGCAACGAGCAGCGCGGCGGTGATGATGCCGGCTCTCGAAAGAATCGACCAATTCGATTGATTCGATTAAACCGATTACGCCGATTATCTCGATTCACTCGATTTATTCTATTCTACTGATTCCCCAGAAAAAAATCGCGCCGCAAAACGCGGTTGCCTCCCGGCTGGCGGTGGTTTATAATAATTATCTTATGTTGATCGACGTCCACACGCACGTTTTTCCCGAAAAGATCGCGGAGCGCGCGCTGCGCAAACTCCGCGAAAAGGCGGGCGACACCATCGATCCGGTTGCGGACGGCACCCCGGCCGCGCTGCTGGCGGACATGCGCGCGAGCGGTCTGGATTACGCCGTCACCTGCCCCATCGCCACCAAGCCGGATCAGTTCGATGTCATCCTGGCCGAGGCCGAGGCCGTCCGCGACGGCGCGCGCGGACGCGACGCCGCGCGCCACATCATCCCCTTCGCCTCCGTCCACCCGGCGGACGAGGCGCGCTTCAGCCGCCTGCAGGCCGTCGCCGAGCGCGGCATGCGCGGCGTCAAGCTGCACCCCTATTACCAGCCCTGCGTCCTGGACGCGCCGGAGATGCTGGAATACTTCCGCTGCTGCCGCGACCTGAACCTGATCGTGCAGTGCCACTGCGGCTTCGACGTGGGCTTCCCCTTCGAACCCGTATGCGGGCCCGAGCGCGTCGCGCGGGTCATGCAAGAGGTTCCCGGCCTGCGCTTCATCGCCGCCCATCTGGGCGGCTGGCGGCAGTGGAGCGGCGCCGCGGAGCATTTGCTCGGCAAAGACGTCTTCCTCGACACCGCGGTGCTGCCTCAGGACAAGGAAGACCCCGCGGCCATGGCGATACTGAGGCGGCACCCGCCGAACCGGCTGCTGTTCGCCACCGACTGGCCGTGGCTGACTTTCGGGGACGGCATAGAGTATGTCAAACGCGCCGGCCTGAAAAAGGAAGACACCCTGGCAATACTCGGCGGCAACGCGGCGAAACTGCTG
>JAQWAM010000099.1 GCA_028707675.1 Kiritimatiellia bacterium
CAAACGCTGCGGGATCCGCCAGTTCCGCCCAGGCGCGGTCATTCGCCGCGTCATGGGCCGCGAGGGACGCCTCCAGCGCATCCACCGTCGGGGTAGCCGCAAGGATGGCAGAAAAGGCGATGTTGGCAAACATGTTGGCTCCTTGGTTAGTCATTTAGCGGGCTGAAGGCTTCGGCGTCGGAGGCATCTACCGCCATCGGCTTGTCGAGACCGTATTCCGCCACGACTTCGGGAGGGATCTCGTACGGCTTCGTGCGATCGATCTTCCACTGCTTCCAGCCCGGCTTGCGGAACGGGTGGCGGAAGGTCTTCGTCAGCTTGTTGCGCTGCTCGAGATGCGTCATGCACGCGCGGATGCAGCCGCAGGCCCCTTCCACCGCGCGGCCGTAGCCGTACTGCCGCGGGTACTCGCCGTCAAAAGGCGACAGCTCGCGTCCTTCACCGCCATGAAGCCCCTGCTCGCAGGCGAGCTCGTCGAGCTTGCCCCACTCGACCTCGTGCCCGGCGAGCGTCACCTTCACGCTCTCCGTCATCGAGATCGCGTGCCCGCCGCAGCTCTTCACGCAAAGCTTGCAGCGGTCGCAGATGCGGCCCTCGTAGATCGGATCGTACACGTCGAACCCGGCGTCCGTGAAAAGCATCGCGAAACGGACGCGCGGGCCGAACTCCGGCGTCAGGAACATCTTCGACCAGCCGAACTCGCCGAGTCCCGCGAGATATGCCGCGATGCGGAAGTGGACAAGGATGTCCGGCAGGGGACGCCCTTCCGCGACATGACGGCTCAGACCTTCGCGGAACTTGCCCGTGACGGGATTCACCGCGTCGCCGCCGTTCGCGTTCTGAAGAGGAAAGACCTCGTAGCCGCGGTCTTCGAGATAGGCGTTCAGTTTCCAGAGCACCATCGGACCGTGTACCTGGTTGATCGACGCATAGCCCATGCCGGGATAGTCAATGAACCGCGTTCCCTCCTCAATGCCGCGGAGCAGTCCGCGCGGAATGCGGAAGCCCAGGACGATCATCGACTTCGCCCCGGGGAAGATGTGGCGCGGGTCGTTCTGCTTCGGCGCGCCCTCCCAGCGGCTCATCGGCGCGATGCCGACGCAGTCCGCCCCGACGCGCTTCGCGAGCGCCTTGATTTCGGCGGCCGGCACGTTCTTATCAATGAATCTCTCGTTCATCACTCTTCACTCTTCACTTTTCACTTTTCACTCTTCACTCTTCACTCTTCACTCGCCTCAAGCGACTCCGCCGCTGGACGAGTTGTCCTGCACGAGTCCGGCCGCGGCCTTCGTGCCATAGTTGGAGTTGATGTTGTAGTTAGTGTAGGCATCGTGCGACTCGATATTGCCCGCATATTCCGCTTTCACTTCAGGCGGCAGTTCGTAGGGCTTCGAATGGTCGATCTCCCACTGCTTCCAGCCCGGCTTGCGGAACGGATTGCGGAAGCCGCGCGTCATCTTCGCGCGCTCTTCGAGATGCGCCATGCACGCCCGAATACAGCCGCTGGCGCCCTCGTGCTCGAGTCCGTAGCCGTACTTGCGCGGATATTTGCCGTCGAACGGCGAGAGCTCGCGGTTGAGTCCGCCCTCGCGGGACGCCTGCGAGCACGCCAGCTCGTCCCGCTTCGCCCACTCGACCTCCACGCCGCCGATTGTCTTCTTGACCGTTTCGGTCGGCGAGATGCACTTGCCGTGACAGTTATTCACGCATTCCATGCAGCGGTCGCAGATGTGACCCGTGTAGATCGGGTCCGGTTCGAGGTCTGCGTCGGTGAGCATGACCGAGAAACGCTGCCGCGGGCCGAACTCGGGCGTCAGGAAGGCGCGCGAATAGCCGAACTCGCCGAGACTCGCGAGGAATGCGGCGACTCGGAAGTCGACCGAAACGTCCGGCGCAGGGAGTCCCGGACGCACCGGACGGCTCCAGCCCTCGCGGTAGTTGCCGGTGAGCGGATTGATCGCCTCGCCGCCCGAGACGTTTGCCATCGGCACGGCCTCGTAGCCGTGGTCTTCCAGGTAGCGGTTCACTTCCCACAGCACCATCGGCCCGTAGATCGAGTTGAGGGCGGCATAACCCATCGTCGCGTAATTGAGGAAGTGCGTACCCTCCTCGACGCCGCGCAACGATCCGCGCGGGATGCGGAAGCCGAAGACGATCATCGCCTTCGCGTCCGGGAAGATGTAGCGGGGATCGTGCTGCTTGTCCGTCCCCTCCCAGCGCGACATGGGCGCGATGCCCACGAGATCGGACCCGCACTCACGCGCCTTGGCCTTTACTTCGGCCGCCGTCAGTTCTGCTTCGTATGACATAAATCAGTTATTAGTTAAGGTTTAACAGTTAAGATATTGGGAAGAGGCATGTCTGCCCAAATTCAAGTGCCGGAGGATCGGGACGAGCGTCAATCCTGATGCAACAGCGATTGCGGTCATCACCGTCGCGATTCCCGCGCGCCCGTAGATCCAGTAGCCGGAGGCGAACATCAGCGCATAGACGCAGACGCTCGCGACCGTCATCGCGAGGAGCCCCCACGCGATGTCGTGCCCGTTCGCGCGGATCTTATTCTGGAACGCCGTGCGCTTCGCAGCGTCCGTCGGCGGCGTCAGGAGCGTCACGCCCACCCACGCGACTGTCGTCACAGCCATCACAATGAGGAGCCGATGCCATGAAAGGAGCGGCGGTAGGTCGAGATGCGGATAAATGAGCTGCAGGAACACCGCAACGACGAACGAGACCGCCATCGCCGTGATCTCGCTCCAGGCGTTGATGCGCATCCAGAACCAGCGCAAAAGATAGATGAGGCCTGTGCCCGCGCCGATCTGTAGAATGAGGTTGAAGACCGTGCCGGCGGAAGAAAGAAACGGTGCGATAAGCCCCGAAAGCGCCATCAGCACAACGACCGTGACGCGGCCGACGAGAATCAGCTCGCGCTCGCCCGCGGCGGGACGCGCAAAGCGCTTCCAGAAGTCGTTCGCGATGTAGTTCGAGCCCATCGAGAGATGCGCGGCCACCGTCGAGAAGAGGGCGCCCATCATCGACGCGATGACGATGCCAAGCCAGCCGTTCGGGACGAAGGTGAGCATCGCCGGATAGGCGAGGTCACCCTTCACCAGCGCGGGATTCACGTTCGGAAATGCCTTCTGTAGTGAGGCGAGATCCGGAAATACGATGAGTGAGGCGAATGCTGTCAGGTACCAGGGCCACGGGCGGATCGCGTAGTTGACGACCTGATAGAATACCGAACCGGCTACGCAATGGTTTTCGCTCTTCGCCGACAGCATGCGCTGGACGATGTACCCCCCGCCGCCCGGTTCGCTGCCCGGATACCAGACGTTCCACCATTGGATCGCGATCGGGATCACAAACACCGCGACAAAGAGATCCGTGTTATCCGCGTGTGGCAGAAACGATATGTGCTTAAGGACGACCGGATTATGCATCATCGCAGCGAACCCGCCGACTTCGGGACGGCTGATGGCGTATACCATTCCCACCACGGAACCGATCATGATGAGGACAAAGAGAAAGAAGTCCGTGTAGATAGCGCCGCGAAATCCCCCGAGCGCCGAGTAGATGATCGAGCAGATCGCCGTCACCGCAATGACCGTCCACTGGTCGATGCCGAAGAGGACCTGGCCGATCTTGATCGCTGCGAGCATCACGAGACCCGTAGTGATCACGTTGAACACGATTCCGAGGTACAGCGCGCGGAACCCCCGCAGGAAGGCCGCGGCCCGTCCCGAGTAGCGAAGCTCGTAGAACTCGATGTCGCTCTTAGCGCCATGAAGAACAGGACAATAGCCATCCAGTCAAAGAAATTGAATCTGACGGTGTATCCCATTTGCTAGAATTGTAATGAATGTTTATTTCTCCAGATAGACATAAAGGCGAAAAATATATATAATAAACACGAAATGAAAGCAAAGGTTCTGCTCATCCTGCCGTCGGACAAATTCCTTCACCGACAGATTCTCGAGGGCATTCTCACGTATGGACGCGAGCATGGTCTGTGGCAGTTTCACTTCGAGACCGGGGACCGTTATGATCAGGCGCTCGGCAAGGGTCGTAATTGGGGCTGCTCCGGCATTATCGCCATGGTGCGTGAAAGAAGCCAGCTCGCGGAGCTCCTTGCGCTGGAGAAGCCTTCCGTTCTCATCAACCCGCCTTCCCCGCTCGGAGGGCGTCAAAAGGCAACACCGCCACCGCACGCCGTTTATGTCAATCGAAACCAGGAGGATGTCGGCAAAACCGCTGCGGAGTATTTTCTGGAGCGTGGATACAAGCAGTTCGCTTTTGTCGGAACACCTCAAGCCGCCCTCTGGTGTGAACGCCGTCTGAACGGATTTAGCAAGCGTCTGGCAGATGCCGGCTTTTCCTGCAACGTCTACACGGCCAGAGCCACTGCTGCGGCTTATGACTTCTCTCTGGATGCCGATGCAATTTCATCGTGGTTAAAGAAACTGCATCCGGGAACCGCCCTTTATGCCACACGCGACCGGCGAGCGCTGCAGGTTCTGGGGATCTGCTCCGACATCGGCATTTCCGTGCCTGAAACGATATCGGTTCTCAGCACGGACAATGATGAGGTTCTCTGCGAATCGACAAGCCCCTCGCTCTCTTCAATCTTTCTGAACGGCGAAAACTGCGGACAGCTCTGCGCGCGAATACTGGATCGGCTTCTCCGCAAGCGCAAGGTCGAACCCTTTGTCGACCTTGCGTTCCCGCAGGTCATAACCCGCCAATCGACCGACAGCACACTTATTCCAGATCCTTTCCTCGCAAAGGCGCTGGCAATCGTCCGAAATGACCTCTCCGTTCCTCACACCATCGACGAAATCGCTCGGACGCTGAATGTCTCCAATCGCACACTGGAATTGAAGGCCCGGCTAGTCCTCGGCAGGACGCTGAAGGAGGAAATCGACGGCATCCGGCTTAACGAGGCTGTACGACTTCTCTCCAACTCCTCCGAAGCGATCGCGAAAATCGCAACCATGTGCGGCTTCTGCGGTGCGAGCCATCTCAACACACGCTTCAAGGCCGTCTTTGGCTACGGTCCGTCGGTTTTCCGTTACCAAGACCCACGATAAGACAATCGAGTTAGAGGCGCCCTATTCCGCTATCAAGTCTGCAAGTTTACAACCCGAATCGTCCGAGTAAGCGTGTGCCGTTCTCCCGGTCGCAGCACATACCCGAATTCCTTTCGAACCGTGCCGTTATCAATGCAAACAAACTGGCGCCAGTCACGCGGCAATCCGCAACTTCCCCGACCTGAAAATACGGATGAAACATCTCATTAACTGAGAAAGGCCTTGTATCTGAGTTCTCACCTGTCATCGAGATCGTCAGCTCGTCTGTCAGACGATATCTCACCAAGAGCTGGAAATCGTAACCGAATTCCTCCCGCATGTCCACCGCCGACCTTAAGATCAATTCGACCTCAGAGACGCATGTTGACTCGAATCTCCGCAAAAACATGAAATCATGATACCGCGCCAGTCCGTGCCGCCGACACCCTTCCGGTCCGTCGCTGGCGAACCACGGCCAGCAGATCGGCATGCCGCCAGTCCCATCGGACAGCCGTGCGAAAACCTCCCTTTCGGACGATGGGACATAGGAGACCAATCGCGCCCCAAGGCTTTCAACCTCAATTGACCCGAACTCGTTTGAAAGTAAGATCGTCTGCATAATAGTGCGTGTATTATAGCACAATGATATCAGAATGAGGTAGCACGACCCGAGGCCCTTCGTCTTCATCCACTGCTCCAGCGTCCGCAACAGGTTACAGGAAAAAGGACTCGGAAATAATTGTTTTTCGGGGCGAACTGACGAATTCGGGTTAGATTTGCTGATCGCGCCCTTGCAAACGTTTCAGAAACGCAGTATATTTAATGCTTATTGGAAACGGATATGAACTGGTTTGATTTCAGGAGCAGACTGTTCGATCTAGGCTGTTTCAGCATCCATCAGGT
>JAQWAM010000100.1 GCA_028707675.1 Kiritimatiellia bacterium
ATCGCCGAGTCGCTGGAGGGCGAAATCACCATCGAGCCGGACTGGCTCAGTGAGCACGTCGGTGTCTTGCCCGAGGACCGGGTGCGGATCGACCCCGATGTGTGGGCGCAGCTCGCGGGCTTCATCGCTGCGGCTGCGGCATAGGCATGATGAAAGACCATACCTTCCGATGCCAGTTGAGATATACGCGGCGTGCTCTGCTTGGCATTGGGGTTGTAAACCTTCAAATCGCCGTAACCCAGATTGTCGCACAGCACCAAAATAATATTCGGCATCAGTACTGTCCCAAAGATTCGAGAGCAATGTGGCATAACTCTTTGATAATGGCAAGTTAACGATGTGAATTGTTGAAAGCCAGATGCGTCAAACGGAGATTCTTCGTGCCGTTCGGGCTGGCCTGTTTGGCCAGCACATGGAAACTGTCGACCCCGCAAGAGATGCCGGTGCCGACCGCGCCCGCGTTCGGCAAGCAGCCCGTATCGATAGGCGCAGTGATCTTTGAGTGGTATAGGACGCTGCTGTGTGTGACCAAAGCCGGAATCAGATCGGTAGTGATCTGATACAGTAATTCCTCGCCGACAGGCGCCTCGCATCTGATATCATGCCCATTCAAAATTGCCCAGTAGAGCAGGCCGATTAAAAAAGCGTCCGACCGCTCATGGCAAAGATAGGGAGCGTATTCAGCGTCCACCTCGAACCAGACTGCGGTGACGATCCCGTCCACATCAATTTCGGCATTGAGGCGTGACTTGTTCTGGCAACTTAAAACTTTGGGCTGTCTGATGGTAATCATGTTTAGACTTCGCGGCCTGACTTGCCGGGCGGAAAGTATGAATTCCAAAGCGTTCAAAATGTATCACAAACACTTGCGCCGGTTCAAGCGCACGCGAATGCGGCTTTTGGCAAATCCGCGTTTCGGCTGTCAGATTTCAACAGGGGAAAATCGCGCCATCTTGCCGTTTTCGCGCAAAGGTGTATGGAAAGCCGAGGTGCGGGTTGCTATAATGAAAATTTGTAATGGGGATTTTTTATGACTACAGCAGAGTATGATTTCAACGCGATCGAGAAGAAATGGCAAGAGTATTGGGATCGGAACAAAACCTTTAAGGTCAATGATTTCGAGCCGGGCAAACCTAAATTCTACTGTCTTGACATGTTTCCCTATCCCAGCGGCGCCGGGTTGCATGTGGGCCATCCCGAAGGGTACACGGCCACGGACATCCTGTGCCGGTACAAGCGCATGCGCGGGTTCAACGTTCTGCATCCGATGGGGTGGGACGCTTTCGGCCTGCCGGCGGAGCAGTATGCCGTCGAGACAGGCACCCAGCCCGCGATCACCACCGGGCGCAACATTGACCGTTTCCGGCAGCAGATCAAGGATTTGGGGTTCAGTTATGACTGGGACCGCGAGGTGAACACGACCGATCCGGGGTACTACAAGTGGACGCAGTGGATTTTCACCCAGTTGTACAAGAAGGGGTTGGCGTATGTGGCCGAGGTGCCGGTCAACTGGTGCCCGGCGCTGGGTACGGTGTTGTCGAACGAAGAGGTCATCAACGGCCTCAGCGAGCGGGGCGGGCATCCGGTAATCCGTAAACCGATGCGGCAGTGGATGCTCAAGATAACCGAGTACGCCGAAAGGCTGCTCGATGACTTGGATGGGTTGGACTGGCCGGATGGCATCAAGGAGATGCAGCGCAACTGGATCGGCAAGTCGACCGGGGCGGAGGTCACATTTGACATCACCGGGTCAGATCGGCGTGTTACTGTATACACGACGCGTCCTGACACGCTTTTCGGAGCCACCTACATGGTGTTGGCGCCGGAGCATCCGCTGGTGGACGCGATCGTCACGGATGAGCAGCGCGTCGAGGTGGAGCGTTACCGCGCTGAAGCGGCAAGCAAGAGCGACATGGACCGCACGGAACTTAACACAGAGAAGACCGGTGTGTTTTCCGGCGCCTATGCGGTGAACCCGGTCACGGGGGGCAGCATACCCGTTTGGGTTGCCGATTATGTTCTTGTCAGCTACGGTACCGGCGCGATCATGGCCGTGCCGGCGCACGACACGCGCGATTTCGAGTTCGCCAACAAATTCTCGCTGCCGGTCGTCTGCATTATCGAACCGGACACGGCGGCCGCGGCGGCGGAGGGGATTAGCGTCGCGGCGGTCTTGTCCGGCAACGCCTGCTGGACCGGCGACGGGCGCCTGATCAATTCGTCGAACAAAACGGGCCTGGACATCAACGGCATGGATGTGGAGCGGGCAATGCGGACGGTCGTTGAATGGCTTGAGGATCGCGGCAGCGGGCATGCCGCAGTGAAATACAAATTGCGTGATTGGCTGTTCAGCCGCCAACGTTATTGGGGCGAACCGTTCCCTATCGTTCACATGCAGGACGGCGCCACGAAACTTCTTGAAGATTCGGATCTGCCGGTGACGCTGCCCGAACTGGAGGATTTCAAACCGGCGGGCACCGGGGAGCCGCCGTTGGCAAAAGCCAAAGAGTGGCTTGTTTACACCGATCCGGCCACAGGTCAAAAGGGTTGCCGCGAGACCAACACCATGCCGCAATGGGCGGGCTCGTGCTGGTATTATCTGCGTTATATCGATCCGCATAATGAACATGCGGCGGTGTCGGCTGAAAAAGAAAAATATTGGATGCCGGTTGACCTTTACGTCGGCGGCGCGGAGCACGCTGTTCTGCATCTGTTGTATGCCCGGTTCTGGCATAAAGTGCTTTTTGACCTCGGCTATGTGTCAACCAAGGAGCCGTTCCAGAAACTCGTAAACCAAGGCATGATTCTAGGCGTCTCGTACAAAGACCGCCGCGGGGCATTGGTGCCTATGGATCAAGTCGAGCACCGCGCCGACGGGGCTTACTGCAAACGGAGCGGTGAGGCGTTGACCGAGTTTCCGGCCAAGATGTCCAAGTCGTTAAAGAATGTCGTCAATCCGGATGACATCATACGCGAATATGGCGCGGACAGCATGCGCCTTTACGAGATGTTCATGGGGCCGTTGGAGGCGGTCAAGCCCTGGAGCACGAAAGGCGTGGAGGGAGTCTTCCGGTTTCTGAAACGCGTTCACAGGATGGTCGTGGAGCAGCCGCTTGAAGACGTGTCACTGAGCGCGGAGCAGTGCAGACTGATGCACGCCACGATCAAAAAGGTCACGGACGATCTGGAGTCCATGAGTTTCAACACGGCCATCAGCCAGATGATGATTTTCACGAATGAGTTTTCAGCCCGGGAAAAGGCGTTGCCGCGCGCGGCGGCTGAAACGCTGGTGCTGCTGCTGGCGCCTTTCGCGCCGCATCTCTGCGAAGAGCTGTGGAGCTTTTTGGGGCATGAAGGGACGCTGGCGTACGCGGCTTGGCCGACATATGACGAGAATATGCTCAGTGTCGATGAGGTAGAAATTCTGGTGCAGGTGTCGGGAAAGCCGAAAGCGCGTGTGATGATGCCAGCCGCGGCCGACAATAGCGTCATGCATGATATGGCTTTGAAGCAAGATGCCGTCCAATCCGCTTTGGAGGGTAAGACCGTCGTGAAGGTTGTCTGCGTGCCGGGACGCCTTGTTAACATAGTGGCAAAATAGACGCGGGCTGGTGCCTCAGTGAAAAGTGACCTGAAACGCGGCGTGTGCGTGTCGTGCGGCAGAGAGTCGCGCAATCTGTCGCGTGTCTGCCCTTACTGCAGCGAGACAGTATGGCAGCCGTTCTGGCTGCGGGCTGCGCGGGCAGTAACGCTGGTGACGCCCTGGGCGCTGTGCGTTTGGATCGCCACATCCGGCGGATACGATTTGCGCGGTTGGTTGCGGGCGCTCGCAGAGATGCCGCTGTGGACTCGCGGCATGTGTGCTTTCGGTTTCGCGGCGCTGCTGCTGCCCTCCGATGACCGGACGCAGGTGTTGAACTCCACACGTTCGCTTTGGCGCTTCCAGGCACAAGCGACTGCCGGCAATCTTTTGCTCGGTCTTCCCGTGTTGTGGCTCGGGGTTTTCCTTAAACAGCTTTGCCTTACGCCGCTTGACGCCTGGCGCGCGGCGGCGGCAGGGCTGCTGTGTTTCTGCGGTATGCTTCTGCGGCAAGGATCGACGTCGCGATTGTTGGTGAGCGCTGCCATATTTTTGGCGGCAGGCATGACTCGGGTACTGTTGTAGGCAGCATAAAAATGTGAGCGCGGCGTATGTTTGTCGCCATAACCTATTGTTCAGCAATAACTTAGGATAAAATAAAATTTTTAAAGCAGGGGGTTGACATCGGGAGGGTGCTTAGTCTAATATACAGTTGATTCATTGATCTCCCCAGATCGGTGGATCACGTGGCCGCTCGCGACGCTTCCCCCGTGTTCGCGAACACAGGTTCCCCCCTGTTGAGCCACGTTGAATTATATATGTCCTCCCTGGCGGCGGATAAGAGCTAAAAGCTTTTATCCGCCGTTTTATTTCCAGCGCTTGTGTGCCCACAAGTACTGTTCAGGAAAGCGCCGGATGACGGCCGACAACCGTGTGTTTATTTCGTTAAGCAGGGCCAGTGTGTCGGATTGCCGGTCTCCGCTGGGCGGGAAGCTCAGAGGCGGGCCTGTGACCATCCGATATTTAAATGCCGACTCACGTATGAATGAGCCGACTAAAATGGGGGCGCCGGAAATCAAGTGCAGGCGGGCCGGAGAGGTGTGGGTATAAGCCGGAGATCCCATGAAGTCGACTTTGATGCCATACTGCGCCCCGGCGTGCTGATCCATCAGAAGTGTCATTGCCGCGCCACGCTTTTTCCAGTCCTTAAGCAGGCCTGCCGAGAACCCCATTTTTTTTGGCACGATCGTGATATCTCCGCGGAAATGTTTTTGCTTGAGAAAACGCTCCACGAAAGGGTTGTTCATTTTTCGCGCGACCGCGATCATCGGGCGTGAGAAGGAAATTACAGACGCTCCTGCCTCCCATGCTCCATGGTGTCCGGTAAGAATCAGGATGGGCAAGCCCGGTGATTCCAACAAAAGACGCCAGGATTCATCGGGCCCGTCAAAAACGATGTGCTCCCGCCAATTTTCTCTGGTGACGACATCCCCGATTTTCAAAGCTTCGCAAATGTGCCCCGCAAGGTGGCCGAAAGCTTGTCGCGCGATCCGGTCCGCCTCAACGGGGTCATCAGTGACGCCGGCCCGTATGATGTTTCCGACGGCTACGCGCCTGCGTTTGGCGAGCAGCGGATAGAAGTGCGCCGCGAAGGCAAAGCCCCAGACGTAAGCCTTTTCTGCGGGCACAAGGCCGTAAAGGCAGTCGAGCGCCCTGATCAACATGTATTCAAGGTAGGCGAAAGGTTTAAAACGCATGGCGCTCTTTACGGGTTCTTCAATAGGAAAGCTCTTGAGACAGGCGGGCCGCCAGGGGCCTGAGTTCATAGAGCGTTTCGCGGGGCAAATAGTCCTCGTTTCCGAGCAGGTCGGAAACGATAATGGCAGCTTTGTGGAGCTTCTTTTGTTCGATCAGCAATCTAATAAAGGTCATGCGGAACCCCATATCTTCAGGTTTTGAGCTTGTCAAACGGCTTATTATTTTCTCCGCGTCATCGAGTTTGCCGGTTTTTATGAGTAGTTCCGCCAATGTGTGAAGCGTAAAATGGCGGTCGGGGTCGAGCGACAGGGAGTGACGCAGCAAAGTTTCCGCGTCATCCAGTTTGCCTTTGCGCAGCATGACGGCGCCCAGTCCGGCGCAGGCTGGAGCGTTGCGTTCTTTCACCATGCTGCGGAGGAACAGATCCTCTGCCAGTTCCAACTGCCCTCGGCGCAGGCGCACAGAGCCCAAAAGATAGTTAGCGAAAGGGTGTTCCGGTTCTATGCGCAGCATCGCTTTCTAATCTTCTTCACTGAACGCGGGCACATCCAGCACATCATCGATCAACAGCACCTCCTCGCGCACATCCTTAAGGTTTTTGTTGAGCGTT
>JAQWAM010000101.1 GCA_028707675.1 Kiritimatiellia bacterium
CGCAGCGGCGGTACCACGATAACCGGCACACGTTCTATCCGGGTAGTTTTTTTCTCACTGCGGATCAGAACATTTACCAGCATTTCCGGGGGTCCACAACCGCGTTGAGCGCGTCGCCGGGCGGGATCAAACGAACATTAGCGATGAACGACTGCGAACGTCCGTCAACATCGATCGTCTCGGTCCCGATCTGAACCGTCTCCGCATCCAGAGGGGAAAGCCAGCGCCGCGACCCCTTGACGACAGCGTTGGTCTGCTGGTACGACAACTCCACCCTGCCGCGAGCCTTGCCTGTCACCGTCGGCGCCTCAACCGGAAGTTGCAGCGTCATCGGCACGTCAAACCGTATCATAACAGGATTAGGGTCAATCTTCACCACCCGCAAACCGCGCACACCCAGCAGGTTTGACGGCTTGATTTTTACCGCCACAGAATCAAGCAGGTCGCCCTTGCGCTGCTTGGGCCTCAAAACGCAGCGCACGTTTGCCACCGAAAGCTGGTTGACCTCGGAATACGAACCGCGCAACGTGATCTGCACCGACCGGGGCTCTATTGTTTCCACGACCGCCCCTGTCGTGCCGACATCAATCTCGGCGTCCACGGGAATCGTGATGACCCGGAGGTGGCTGATCTCAGAACGGATCGAGAAATAGATCAGCACGGCAACGATCAGAGAGAAAAGCTTCCAATAGCCGTTCCGCAGAAAAGCCATGCGCAAAAACAAGATAGCCTTGTCATACCGCATGACCAGCCTCCTGCTTGCCGTTAAAAAATTTTTTCATATAGAAAGTCAGCCAATCCGTCAACGACACCGGCCCCCGCGTTTGATTGGGCATGGCCTTGCGCAGCCAACGCAGCAAAAGCTTCTCGACCTTGACGTCACTGTAGCGGTGGAGCCTGCCGTTGTGCGCCACCGATATCTTGCCGGTCTCTTCCGACACCACCACGACTACCGCGTCGGTCTCCTCGCTCAATCCCACCGCCGCACGGTGACGCATGCCGGAGGTGGCCAGATCACCCTGATTGGAAACCGGAAAAAGGCAGTGGGCGGACGCTATCGTCCCGTCACGCATGATGATTCCGCCGTCATGCAGCGGCAAAGGCGGAGTGAATATCGAGACCAAAAGTTCGTGACTCACCAGCGCGTTCAGTTTTACGCCGGTATCCTCAAACCCGTGCAGCGAGATGCCGCGCTCCACAGCAATCAAGGCTCCGATCCGGCTTTTGCCGAGACTTATCAGGCTGCGGCACAATTTTTCCGGCACAGCCTCCTGCCGCACAGCGTAATGCCTCCCGAAAAGCCGTTGTCCGCCGACCAGCGCCAGCACACGGCGTATGTCCTGCTGAAACACGACCACCATGCTCAAAGCCAGATAAACCAGCAGGAAATAAACCACCCTGGCCAGCACGTCAAATCGGAACAGGTAGGTGAAAAGCAGCAGGGAAACCACCAGCACGCAAAACCCCAGCAGCACTTGCGCGCTGCGGGTACCCCTGACAAACCTCAGCAACGCATAGATCCCGAGATACAGAACCAAGATCTGCATCAGGTCATTCAGCCCTATCTGTAAACCTTCAAACATTATCGTCTTCCGCCGCCCGCTTGGCCAGTTCTCCGGTCACCGTCAGCGCCTGCCGTGTCGCCTTGACGTCATGAGCCCTGATCACCGCGGCCCCTCGCAAAGCGCACCATACCGCCGCGCCGACACTGCCGCCCACACGTTCCGCCGCCGTCGGCTCACCGCACAGCTCTCCGATAAACCTTTTACGCGAAGCCCCGATCAAAACCGGCGCCAGCCGCGCCAGCCGCGGTATCGCCGCCATAAGCTCCAGATTCTGCGCTGTCGTTTTGGCGAACCCTATACCCGGATCAATCACCACGCGCTCTGGCGCGATGCCGCTTTCAGCGCACAGCTTCAAGGCCGCCGCCAGAAAATTTTCCACCTCTGTGACCACATCGTCATACGAGGCCTGCGTCAGCATTGTCCGGGGCGTTCCGCGCATATGCATAGTAACCAGACCGCAGCCGCTCTCGCGCACCACTTCCTTCATATCCGGTCCTTCCGCCAACGGCATCACGTCGTTGACTATGCGTGCGCCCGCGGCTATCGCCTCGCGCGCAACTGCCGCGCGCCGGGTGTCGATCGAGACCGGCACACCGCACCCGCCGCAAAGCCCGCGCACCACCGGGATCACACGGCGCAATTCCTCCGCCTCGCTCACTTCATCCGCGCCCGGACGGGTGGACTCGCCGCCGACATCCAGCAGGTCTGCCCCCTCATCAACAAGTCGCAGGCCGTGCTCCACCGCCCTGACGGGATCGGAAAACAAGCCCCCGTCAGAAAAAGAGTCCGGTGTGACATTGACGATGCCCATAACCAGGGGCCCGACGAGGGCTATGGGCCTGTCACAGCAACGCCAAACTCTCTCCGCCCGTACCGTCTTCATCTGAACCGCCCTCTTCCCGAGCCGCGCCGACGTTCTCTGCTGTAGTCAGCATCGCCTCGACATCACGCCCGTCCATCGTCTCGCACTCGATCAGCCGTTCAGCCAGTTTTTCAAGCTTGCCGCGGTTGGCGTTGATCATGTCAGTGGCCCGCTGGTACGCGTCCGTCACGATACGCAGCACCTCCTCGTCGATCTTCTTAGCGGTGTCTTCGCTATAAGACTGGTTGCGCACGACCTCGCGGCCCAAAAACAGCGTCTCCTGATTGTCGCCGAACGACTGGAACCCGAACGAATCGCTCATGCCGAACGCGCATACCATGCTGCGGGCGATGTCGCTGGCCATCTTGATGTCCATTCTGGCGCCAGTCGACAAATCGCCGGTGAACAATTTCTCTGCCACCCTGCCGCCCATCAGCACCACCAACTGGTCCGTCAATTCGCTCTTGGTGCGGTTGAGAACGTCACGGTCAGGCAGAGACATGGTGGCGCCCAACGCCTGTCCGCGCGGTATGATGGTAACCTTATGCAAAGGCTCGGCATGTTCGCACAACACCTGCAGCAGGGCGTGACCGGACTCGTGCCAAGCGGTTATGCGCTTCTCCTTGTCCTCCATCGCGCGACTGCGCCGCTCCCGGCCCCACAACACTTTGTCGCGAGCCTCTTCAAGATCGGTTTGTTCTACCCAGGGCTTGTTTCCGCGCGCGGCCAGCAAGGCAGCCTCGTTCAACAGGTTCGCAAGATCCGCGCCTGAAAAACCGGGTGTGCCGCGCGCGACGCGCCGCAATTCGGCTAGCGGCGAGAGCTTGATCTTTCCGGAATGCATCCGCAATATCTCTTCGCGCCCAGTCAGCGTCGGCATGTCGATCACTATGCGCCGGTCGAAACGCCCCGGACGCAGCAGCGCCGTGTCAAGAACATCCGCCCGGTTGGTCGCGGCGATGATGATCACGCCCTCCGACGTGTCGAAGCCGTCCATCTCCACCAGCAGCGCGTTGAGCGTTTGCTCACGCTCGTCGTGGCCGCCTCCAATGCCCGAGAAACGGCTGCGTCCGACCGCGTCGATCTCGTCGATGAAGATCAGGCAAGGCGCGTGTTTCTTGCCCTGCTCGAACATGTCGCGCACGCGCGACGCGCCTACGCCGACGAACATCTCGACAAAGTCCGAACCGCTGATGCTGAAGAAAGGCACACCGGCCTCGCCCGCGATCGCCTTGGCCAGCAGGGTCTTTCCGGTTCCCGGCGGCCCCATCAAAAGCACTCCTTTGGGTATGCGTCCGCCCAGCTTCTGGAACTTTTGGGGATCTTTCAGAAATTCCACGATCTCCTGAACCTCTTCCTTGGCCTCGTTGATGCCGGCGACATTCGCGAAGGTCAGCTTTTTCTTGTCCTGATTCAGCATCTTGGCCCGGCTTTTGCCGAAACTCATCGCCCCCATGTTGGCGGATTTAATCTGCCTTATGAACACAAAGTAAAGTATGGCCAAAAACAGGAAAATGAAGAAAAACTCACGCAGCAGCGGCCCGAAAAAGTTGTTGCTGTAAACCAGCGGGCAAGGGATCTCCTTCTCCAGCAGAAAAGCCTCCAGATTCTCTGAAGGCATCATATTCACCCTGAAACGCTCGTTCTGGCCGCCCTTCAATGACCCGCGCAGGTAGGTAAGACCGTTCGACTCGCGCACCAGCTCGACTTTTTCTATCATCCCCTGCTCGGCCAGACGCCGGAACTCCAACTGGTCCATCGTCTTGAGATCGCCCTCGGACTTGCCAAGGACCATCCAGATCAACATCACCAGCAGCATCCCGACCACCAGCCACGCACCGAAAACCCGTTTGGGCGGCATCGCCCCCGTAGCCGCCTCGCCCTCTTGCTTCTTGCCGCCGCGCGCGGATGACAGCGGCGGCGGATCGGACACTTGGCGGTTATTAAGATTATCTTTAGACATACGCCTTATAATACTTGCATTTGCCGAATAGAGGCAACCTCAAAAAACCAGCTATAATTTTGCGGGTGCGATTCAACAAAGTCGAATCGCACCCTGTTTCCGTCATTTTTTCGAAGCTCGAATGCGCCTGATCGCGGCCGCGGCCTGTCTTTGCACGTCCGCCAGAGCCATGCCGGTCTCTTTTGCGATGGCCTCGTAGCCGATCTTGCGGTCGGAGTTTTCAGCCTTAACCAGCGCCTGCTTGTCAGCGCTGACGCTGGCTTTAGCCTCCAGATAGCCGTTGCCGCCCTCCGCGGCCTCGCCTTTCTCCACCATCTGCTCGATTTGCGCGCGCCGCGCCCTGCGGCGTGCTTTCGCATCATCCTTCGCATCCGCCCGCACGATGCAGGCAAATCCAAGAAATGCCGCCAAAGCGACACAAAATATCCGTTTCACATGCTTCATCATCATCCCCCTGTCGTTGTTTGACAATTAATCCAGATTCAAAAAGTCTTCCAGTTCTTTTTGCACCTTAAGATTCACATCCATAGTTATATGGATGGGCTTGATCTCATGCTCGGTCTTGACCGAAAGGCATCCGGCAACCACTCCGGTCACCGTGAACGCCAATAACCCCATCAGCACATTCGCGCGCTTAAGCTTCACTCACTCACCCCCATCTTTGTCAGGTTCCCATGCCTTTTCAGCGTTCCCTCAAAAAATCCGCTCACCCAAACACACTTTTAAACTCAGTTGCGCCCATAGGGCGCTTAGGTTGTAAAGTGATTTACATTCTGTCATTACTTACGTGAGATGTCCAACCCCATGTTGAGCAGATCCTCCATCGGACCGCGCAGGTTGAGGTTCAGATCCACCGGCGCCGGCCACTCTTTGTAATTGGACTTGCCGTCCAATTTGATTTTAAGAACACCCTGGCCCCCTTCCAAAGTTTCCAGGTCAAGCCTTGCCGAGCTGAAGTCCATGTCGCTCAAGGCCTTTGCCAACGGCCCCTGCACATCGCCCCTGACCCCGGCTTTTTCCAAAAGCTCCAACATCTGCGAGCTGTCGTCAAGCCTGAGCATGCCGCTCTGCCCCGGCAGGGAGTACAGGAACCCGTTATACAGCTTAACCCGGCCGCGATCGAATCCCACCGGAAAGCGACCGTACAAGTATCCCTCCATTTGGCCTCTGAACGGCAGCGCCATCATCAGCGCCTCACCCAGATCGATGCGGTCGGCATAGACTATGAAATCATCTTTGGGGTTCTTGAAGTCCAGATGCACCGAATAAGCGTTCAAACGCCCCTTGCACCAACCCGCTTCAAACCGATCCACGAAAAGCTCTTTCGGCGAAAGATGAAACTCCAGACGCCCCGCGTCCAACTTCAGCTTTCCGGCTCTTGCCTGTTTAAACGTCACAACCGGCCGTTCTATTGTCCTGAAAAACACGCCGCTCTCAAAAGCCACGTCCGCTGTCACCCCTTCAGCATCCATGTCGCCGCGGGTCAAATGTCCCTCGCGCATCTTGACCCTTCCCAAAACATGCGGCTGCGTCCCCAGAAAACGCAGCGC
>JAQWAM010000102.1 GCA_028707675.1 Kiritimatiellia bacterium
CCCCCGCCGCGCGCCCCGGGCTGAAACCGGTGTTCCAGGCGCACAAGCATTTCTACGGCATGACCGAGGGCGTGGCCCGGCGGCCCAAGGCAGAGCGCGACCTTGTCTGGGCCTGCGTCGAGGTGCTGGCCAGCGAGGCGGTCAATGACGAGACGGTCAAACAGAAGGTTCTGGAGGGACAGGCGCGCTGGTGCGTGCCGGACGATCTGGAGCGCCTGGGGTTCACCGAATATCTGGCGGAGGTGCCGCCGGGCATCCGCCGCAATTATGAACGCATCAAAAGCGGCGAGATTCTGGCCCGGACAGAACCTTACGCCGGTTTCTGGCAGGCCGTGTCGGATCTGATCGACCGCCGGCTGCTGGGGCTGCTGCTGGCGGACACGGGAGAGAACCTTGATTACGTTGCCGCGCTCAAGAGCATCAACGAGGATGCCAACAGCGGCCTGATGTTCCGGGTGCCCGAAAAGCTGATGCGGCGCCGGCGCCCGCTGGCGCGGGTGATTTTCGGCGTGGTGGTGATGACGGTTCTGGGCTGCGTCTGGCTGGCTTGCAGGCGCGCGTCTCTCCCGGCGGCTCGCGGGGACGCTCGCCCCCCATCCTGCGGGAAAGAAAGGCGCTGGAGGGCGAGCGTCCCCGCGAGCCGCGCCTTCCGCCTTCGCGATGCCTCCGGCGGGCTAGCCGCCAGCCGCCTTCATCCTTCTTCTCTCACGCCGTGGCTGATGCTCGCGCCCGCCCTGCTGACCATCGCGGTGTGGAGTTACTATCCTCTGCTGCGCGGCGCGCTCATGGCCTTCCAGGAGTACAAACTGGTCGGCGAGACGCGCTGGGCCGGGCTGGACAACTTCATCATGGTGGCCGGGGACGCCGGGTTCTGGGCGGCGTGGGGACGCACGCTGCGCTATGTCGGCCTGACGCTGCTGCTGGGTTTTATGACCCCGGTGCTGCTGGCGCTGCTGCTGGCCGAGATACCGCGCGCCAAGATTTTTTTCCGCACGCTCTACTTCCTGCCGCACCTTACCAGCGCGTTGGTGATAGCGCTCTTGTGGAAAATGATGTACGACCCGACCGAGAACGGCATGCTCAACCGCCTGCTGATGTTTTTCGGTTTCAGCCGCCAGACCTGGCTGCAGGATCCGGCTCTGGCGATGGTGTGCTGCATCCTGCCGGGCGTGTGGGCCGGGGCGGGCATGGCCAGCCTGATCTACATCGCGGCGCTGCACTCTTTGGCGCCGGACTATTACGAGGCGGCGGCGATAGACGGCGCAGGCATCCTGCGGCGTTTCCGGCACATCACGCTGCCGCAACTGATGCCGCTGATGGTGATCAACTTCGTGGGCGCGTTCATCGCGGCTTTTCAGGGCATGGGCAGCATCTTCCTGCTGACTTTCGGCGGGCCCGGCGACGCCACGAACGTTTTGAGCCTCGCCATCTGGAAAGAGGCCTACAACAACCTGCGGTTCAGCACCGCCACCACCATGGCATGGTTCCTGGGGGTCGGGCTGATCGGGTTCACCTATCTGCAGATCAGGATCCTGCGCCGGGTGGAGTTCCGCCGCGCCTCCGCCAACTGAGCGGCCAACTTAGGTGTGTGGGTTTGTGAGTACGTGGGTGTGTGGGCTTCAAAATTACTCACAAACGCACAAACCCGCATACAATGGTTTTTATGAAGTTGCCGATGGCATGCCGGTTGTCGGGTTCAATCCGCGCGTTTATATTTGCGCCGGAGCCAGCGGGCTGAGCGGTCAGGGTCGCGCGGGTGGACATAGGCGACCAGCTCTTGGGCGGGCACGAGGTGCCGCCAGAGAAAGGCCTGCATGCGGTCTTCGGCGCCCACGACTTCGCGGGACACCTTCTCGCCGCCGATATCGGCCACGCCATGGATGATCAGCGGCACGGGCGTGTCCGTCTCGGCCAGCTTGGTGCTGACGGTCAGGCGCGCCACGGTCTGCGTACCGGTGAGAGTCCCGCCCTTGATGCTGAATCCCTCTACGGGGCTCGCGAGGCGGAAGCGGATATCGCCCGCGAAACCGTCGCGGCGGATGGCGTGGACGGTCACGGTGGCCGAACCATTGGAGCGCATTACGATGCGCGAAGGCACGGCGCGCAGCTCGAAGTCCGGCCTCGTGGCACTGATCCGCAGGCGGTAGGCGAAGGTCTCGCCGCCTTTGTGCTGGGTGTCGGCGACGGTAAGGAAGTAAACGCCGTCGGCAGTCAGGCGCGCGCGCAGATAAGAGTCGGCGTGGTGCGTGTTGAGGCCGGAGCCGGGATCCTCATGGTCGTCGTTGAAGGCGATCTGGCGGCCGCAGGCATCGGTCAGCGCGAGGTTGGAGTCCAGTGGCGAGTCGAGACGGCGCGCGTAGATTTCCGCGACGATTTCTTGGCCGGCGCGGCCCGGGAAGCGGTAGACGTCGCGGTCGCCGGGGACTCCGACGGCACCGTTCATGATCAGCGGCGGCGCGACGGTCTGGGCAGCGGCGGGAGTGTTGTTCGGCTCGATTTCAATACCGTCGGACAGGGTGTCGAGCGCGAAGGGCACGGGATTGGAGAATACGCCGCCACGCCCGCGCGCGTGAAGTCGGCAAATGCCGGGCGGCAGACCGACGGTCGGCGGCGTGAGGCGGTTCTCGGCCAGATTAAAACCTTTGATGTCGACTGCAGTCGCTATGCCTATTTGGCCTCCTAGCGGGAAGGCACTGGTTACGAAGGGCAAATCGCCTATATCGATCCTGTATACGAAATCCTCGCGGCCGCGGAAAATCGCGTCGCGCACGGCCAGGATATACTCGCCGTCCGCCGGTATCTGGCAGAAGATTACCGGGTCTGGCTTAAAGCGGTAGTCATCGTTATATGCGATCTCGCGTCCGTGCGCGTCGCACAGCTCCAGCACAGGCTGAAACCAGCCCGGCACGGCATCGGCCAGATACGGCACCAGAGAGCGGGCGCGGGTGGTGATGACCAAGCGCGCGCCGCGCCGTGCGCTGAAGCGGTATCGGTCGACCGCGCCGGATGCGATCTGGCCGTTAAGCGTACAGGGCAGGCGGATCGTGACCACAGCGTCGTCCACATCGCTCAAAGATTCATCAATATCGGCCATGCTGCCGGACATCCGGGCCATCGTCGCTTCCGACATCATATCGTCTTTGTGCTTGCCGGATGCGACCGGCTCACGTTTGACCTTGCGCAGGCTTTGCGCTTCCTTGCCCAGAATCTGCCGGTGGCTGGTCGGCAGCGGCTCCCCGGTGTACTCCGAGAGCTGGCCGACATGGAAAGGCATGGGGTTGGAGACGCCGCGGTCTGTGATCAGGCGTATCTCGCGCTCTCCGGGCGGCGCGTCGCTGTCGATGGTGACCTCGACGACTGCCAGATTGGCTATGGAAGCGCACTGCGGCTGCTGCACGTAAGCGCTGAGCAGCTTTTCGATTCGGGCGGTCAGGTTTGATATTGATGCGTTGTGTCGCGCCGGCGGCAGCTCGCGCAACTCACGCAACTGCTCGCGCAGGATCTGCGTCTCCTGCGGGTTCATCTTCTTATTATAATCGAAAAGCTCAGCTCGCACGCCGTCACCGGTGACGCGGGCGCCGTGCAGTCCTTCGAGCCGCTGACCGCCCAAAGTGCAGCGGAAGGTCGTTCCCTGCTGCCCGCCGGCAGGGTAGACGAAACCGATGTAGGTCTGCGCGCGCGCGGACGCGGCGGCGAGAGCTATGGGCAAAAACATTGCCGGGAGTTTCATGGTAATCAAGCTTCGGGAATCAGGGTTAAGCGTTCGAGCCGTTCGCCTGTTGCCGGAGATCCGGGCAACGGACTTATCTGTTCATGTTGCGCCATTATCTCAAGATCGTCCGGGTTGCGCCAGTGGAATCCGATGCGAGGGTTTGACAAACGCGGATACTAAAGCATAAAATGCAGTTTATGAATCCTGTATTGACCGCATTTGGGCTGACCCTCTTCGCGGGCATGGCCACCGGTATCGGCAGCGTCATCGCCTTCACGGCCAAGCGCGCCAACTACCGATTTCTCTCCGTGGCCACCGGCTTTTCAGCCGGAGTGATGATCTACGTGGCCTTCGTGGAGATCTTCCACAAGGGCGCCGCCGCCATAGCGGAAACCTACGGAGCTGAGCGCGGCGACTGGATCAACACGGCGGCTTTTTTCGGCGGCATCCTGCTGATTGGTTTGATCGACAACCTGATTCCCTCCGCCGAGAACCCGCACGAGACCCACGCGGAACGGGAGCTGCGTCCGCTGCACGACCGCGCGGCAAAGGCCGGAAGCGCGGCGGCGCCATCCGCGAACGCGCCCGAGGCGGGCTTGCACGATCACGCCCACCATAGTCACAAGCTGATGCGCATGGGGCTTTTCACGGCACTCGCCATCACCATCCACAACTTCCCCGAGGGTCTTGCCACCTTTCTCGCCGCGCTGAAAGACCCGAAACTCGGCGTGGCCATCGCGCTCGCGGTGGCCCTGCACAACATCCCCGAGGGAATAAGCGTTTCGGTGCCGATCTTCTACGCCACCGGCAACCGCCGCAAGGCTTTCTGCTACTCCGTGCTGAGCGGCCTGGCCGAGCCGCTGGGCGCCGTGGTGGCATACGTGGCCTTGCGCTTCTTGGTGGGCGGGCCCGACGGCGTTATACCGCCGCATGTCATGGGAATACTTTTCGGTATGGTCGCCGGCATCATGGTCTACATCAGCCTGGACGAGCTGCTGCCGACCAGCCGGGCCTACGGCAAGAGCCACGACAGCATGCTGGGACTGGTCGCCGGGATGCTGGTGATGGCCCTCAGCATGCTGCTGCTCGGGTGATTGTACCCGGTGAAATAGCGAAGAGAGAAAAAGTGAATAGTTGGAGGCACCCGCGCTACGCGCGGAATTAGGAGTTTTTTGAGAGAGACGAGCGTTGTCGGATCGGGGTGGACAAAGTGGACGCAGTGGAGCGGTAGGGCGGTTTCCCCGAAACCGCCCTACCAACTTTTCACCTTTCACTTTTCACCTATTCCCTAAATTATGGCAGTACTCTTAAAAGTCGAGCGCGGCACGTTTAAGGCGCGGGTCTTCCTGACTCTGGTCTACGCCGCGCTTTCCCTCGGTGGCCTAACCATGGTCTGGCCCTTTCTGGTGATGTTCGCCTCTTCACTGACCGGCCCCTACGACTATTACCGCTTCTCGCCCGTGCCGCGCGCGCTGTGGAACCGTGACGACCGCTTCATGCGCTACGTGGCATCCTGCTATCCGCGCTTCCCCTCCGACGTCTATCCCGAGGCTCCCGCGCACTGGGGGAGCTGGCTGACCGTCGCGCGCGACCGCGCGGGCGTCCGCCGCCTGGCCTCGACGCAGCTCGCGGCGCTTGACGCGCCCGGCTCTCGCGCCCGCTGGCGGCGCATGGCCGCCGACTACGCGGAGTTCAACCGCGGCTACGACATCAGCAACAGCGTCTGCAATTTCGACGCGCGCGACGTGGCCGGCTTCGCGAGCCGAAGCTTCGAGGACAAAGTGCGGCAGGCCGACCCGGCCGCTTTCGGCCGCATGGGGCGCGCCGCGCGCCGGCAGGCGGCGCTGGACAGGCTTAACCGCGAGTGGCTGATCCGCTACGACTCTTTTTTCGGCATCCGCATGACCGCCCAGCAGCGCGCGCCCCTGCATCACGCGGGCTGGGACTATCCGGCGGACGATCCGAAAACGGATTTATATCAGGATTTCAAGCGCATGTACCGCGAGCGGGCCGCCGGCCCGATGTCGCGCACCGTCCCGTTCGAATCGCGGCCGCTGTGGCTGCGCCACCTCAAGCGGCCCGATGTTCAAGAGCGGCTGGGTTTCCCGCCGGATCACGTTTTCACGCCGGCGGATTACGCGCGGCTGGCGGGACACCCCTGCGCCAGTTTCGCGCACCTGCCCTTCCCCCTTCCCGCCGACGCGCCGGAGAGGCTGCGCG
>JAQWAM010000103.1 GCA_028707675.1 Kiritimatiellia bacterium
CTTTTTTTGTGGTGCACCCCACTAGCCGACGCGAAGACCTGGAACGGCATCGAAATGCCGGTCGAATGAAATCAGGACTGCGCCACGTTCCATCGCCTGCGCCGCGATCCAGAGATCGTTAACCGGTATTGGTGTGCCTTTCTTGCGAAGCGCCAGGAAAAGACGTCCGTAGTAATCGGATGTCTCTGTCGTGACTGGCAGAGTCTCCACGGTGGAGCAGGCCATAAACGTATCCAAGATCGACTGGTTCCGCTCGAACTGCGTTCCGCACCGAAAGCCCGCCAGCAGTTCGCCAAGCACTATGGCTGACAGATAGACGCTGTCAGCTTTAGCGACGCAGTCCAGAACGCGCAGATCACCCTTTAAAAAGGCCGCGACGGCGTTGGTGTCGAGGAGAACTTTCTTCATTTCCAGAGAGCCCCTTCTATTTCCGAGAAACAAGCGACATCTGCCTCGAACCGCTTGGTGTCTTTTTCCGTCCAGACGCCGCAGAGGGGCGCGAATTCATCATGCCTGCTCTTTGGTTTTGCCGCTGTGATCCCCAGAGAAAAGGAAAGCAGCTCCTTCGCCGTCTGATTCAGGCTTTTCTTTTCGCGTTTGGCTCGCGTCTTGAGCCGATCAGAGAGCGTGCTGTCCAGCGCGTGCAAGGTGAGTGTGTTCATGTCGAACTCCTGTTTGAATCAGATAAGAGTCAATTATCACTCATATCTGATTCATCGTCAATCGGCTGTTCAAGAATCAGCTGTTTGGTGCGGCGTTTTCATGCTGGATGCATAGGACACACCTTAGCGTCAAAGCGTTTCTATTCTGACGAACGGGAGGCTAAGCCGTCTTGGCGCATTTTCAGACGGCGGTTGGCCGCGGCTGTCAGCGTGATCATATAGGCGCGCTCGTTGTCGAATGTGGCGATCCAGCCGCCGCCACCGCCAGTTTAACGATTGCGACCCTGGGAGCCTGATCTGTGTAGCCATGTGTCCGGCGTCATGGCGCGGAGCGTCCCGGAAGTCCGTTCGATCACCTCGGCGTCATAGGTCAGAAGGACGGCGTCCGACAGATGGGCAACGGCGGCATAGACCGCATCCGCGCCGCGCAGAAAAAGGGTTGCCGCAAAGCGTTCAGCGACGTCCGCGACATCTTCCGAAAGCGGTTGCCAGCGATGACCTCTGAAATCACGTACCCACCGGGCGGCCGAACGCCCGTATCGCGCGTCGCGTGTTTTGCGTCCGATCGTAGCCGCGACTTCAATCGGCAACAAGAGTGGCGAATACAGGCTTGCTGATTTCTCGTCCGCCATCAACAGACAGGAGCGGCAAGTCGCGGAAAACGGGTCATGGATATCCAGCGCGCCGATCCAGACGTTCGCATCGATGGTCAGCCTCATCGCCTATCGTCTTTCAGTATATCTCTGCCCAGTCGCGCGTCGTCGCATTTCTTGCCGATTTTTTCGGCCAGCGCGGCGGTTTCACGCACCCACTTACGTTCCCATTCGCCGTTTCCGTCCGGGTTGGCGCATTCCGCATTGTCAAGACATACGCGTCCGTCCAGCCACAATTCATAAGGACGCTGCGTCAATGATCGGATCGGACGTCCTTCGAGGGAGCTCTTAGACTTAACCCGCCGGTAAAGCGCATCGGGAATCTCCAGAGTTGTTTTCATACGGAAGACATTTTCCCATATTCCCATATTCCCGTCAACCGTGTTGGCGCACCTACGCCGACACGCAGATTAGCGGGCTCGTTGTGTATTATAGGGGCGCACCTGCGTTTCAAGAAAGGCAACCGCGAACTGGTATTCTGCGCAGCATTACCTGTCGGGTGCACTTTCTATTTGTCGAACCGGGGGCCTAATTACCACTGCCACCAACATTGACAGTGCCCCTAACGCCGCCACCGGCTCCGTTTGTACCGACGGATCGTGCAAGTAAAACACGGTAAATAGCACAAGAAATCATATTCGCGTTTGCGGACAAGTCCAACCCATTCGGGGTGGCTCTGCTGTCATTATGCTTTTTTGTTGTCAGTTTTTTGGGGTACAGGCAATGCATCAAGCGCTCGCATTTTACGAAGTTTGTTCACCAAAACAGCCTGTGAGAACATCAGCATTAATTCAACATCTTGCCGTGCAATATGTACTATCTTTTCAAAATTATCGTCAATGTTATTTGCACATAGTTTCAACTCTACAGCAATTTCCTCAACAACATTCTTGTAGCGCTCGCGAGCAGCAGTAAGTAAAACAAAGAACAGAATTACAAGAATCACAAGCGCACAAACGATCTCGGAATAGCACAATAACTGAGCAAATGTGCCCACAGGTTGAATCGTCGAGACACTCGACGGAGCTAATTTACCGAAGCTAAACCCAAGAAACGACCAATAGGAATAAGTTGAGGCACCTTGAAAAGAGGTCGGGGCTAACTTAAACAACCCCAAGTAGAGAATTGAATATGTGAAAACCGTGACTATATATGACCAAATCCACCACAAGATTAAACAAATGTTAATCTTTTGACTCCGCACTATTCGGTTCGTCTGAATGCATAATATCTCAACACCTGCATGAATACAGTACAGAACAAACGAATTGTGGCTTTCGGCATTCTGCTTCTCTTGTTCTGCTGTTACATAGTTTTTTTTCAAAACAGGATTCAGGAATTCCTTGTCATCAAGCCTGAACCTCAAGAATTTGACCACTTCTAACAACCTGTCGAAGACACTGGGCGCGTAAGCACGGTGCAAGCTGCTAGCCAAGTGATGAATTAAGAGCCCCGCCATAATCACCATGGATGTCAACAAGCAGACTTTTCCAGAACATACAAAGACAAGGATGATCGCGAGCAAGGCGGCTGTGTGTCGAACAACATATGATTTAAGAGTACGCGCGGTATCGTACAGATACGGCGCCAGCACAACCAAGTACGCCCAATGCCGCGTAAAGACCCTGATAGTCACCTTGAACAACAAAACCCACGGATATGCTATCACGTACATTGTGTCTAGTGCCAACCGCTTCCCGCCAAACAAAACCCATACAACACAGCACCAAATTGGCAAAAGGAGAATTCTGTATTGTAGACAGCCGACGAGATCGGGCATCCTTCTGGTTACAAAAATTCGCACCAAATCGATCGATGAAATCTGTAGGATTAAGAGAATCCAAAGTGAAGCGGCTATGGCTTCTCTAGCGACCCAATATGTTCTCCGAGCAACCCGTTTGACTGCCTGCGGGGTACCTTGAGTCAAGCTCGTTTTTTGTATTGCTTTTTCTTTTTGCATATCGGCAACTTCCAGAAACAATTCAGTCGTAGTGCTATCCTAGCCTCGCCGCCTCTGCCGCCACATGCCCCGCAAGCGAAGTGACAAAAGTCTTCAGCCCGGTCATCGGAGAAAGCTCGGTGAAATCACCGGTCTTGGCGGCAGTGCGCGGCGCGGCGATGACGGCCGCCGTGGTGTAAAGCTGCTCCTGCACGAGCTTCTGGCACAACAGGTCGTATCGCTTGAGGTACGATGCGCCCTTGAACTCTTCGAAGACGGGAAAATGCGGCGATGCGTCTTTTACAGGACTCCGGGACTCGGGCGCGTCCTCAACCAGCATTAACCAACCGACGAACGGCCGGGGCTGCTTGCCGAAGGTCTCTTCGCGATAGGCGGTCCACAGGTCGTGCGCGGTGCCGATTGCCTCTTCGGTGCGGTTGTTGAAATTGTTGCCGAAGGAGGGGCCGACGTGGCTCTTCAGTTCGATGGCGGCGATCAGCTCGCCTTTGTGGATCACAAGCAGGTCCCAGAGTTTGGTAGGTCTGAAATACCCCGGAAGCGTCAGGACGGCGCGCTTCCTGTGAATCTCGGCGCGTGCCAGCCCGTTGGCCTTGATGACATCGAGGATCAGCGACATGAAGCCGTCCATGTTCTTTCCGGAGGTCACGCCGGCGCGCTCGCCCTGATCTGTTTTGCCGGACTTCACCTGCTTGCGCTTTGCGGCTGCGCGGTTGCCCCAAAAGGCTTTTACGGCCTTGCGGGCCTTATTCTCGTAGTCGACCAGATCGAGTGGCATTTACTCCCCGTCCCCTTCCAGTGCCGAACGCTCTTCCTTGCTGAGCCCATACAGTTTGAACACCGCCCGGTTGCAGGCATGCAAATCTCTCCGCGTGGCGGCATCGGCCAGTTCATCGCGCAACGCGGCCGGCACGTCGCCCCAGCGGGGAATGCGGATGCGCCGCAGGTACTGTGCCTGAAAACGGAGGAAGCCACCGTGCATTTTCGTCGAATAGGTGGAAACGAATAGCCGCGTCAACGAAGAAAGCAACACGGCCTGCAGCGCGCGCAAGTCCCATTCGGCAGACGTGACATAGTAGAGGTTGTGGTGCGGATAAAGCCGCCCCTCCTCGAACACGATGTGTGCGCTACCTTTGATGTCCGGAATCAGAAGCTTCTGGCGCTTGGCCAGCGAGGGTGTGATCCGGTCGATCGTGCGGTACCAGTTCGCTGGCGATTTCTTGGCGCAATGTCGGCTGGCTATGATCTCTTGCCTGGCCTCCAGATAGCGCCGCAGGCGCGGATACTGATGTAGATCAACAAGACCGCCGGTCTCCGTGAACGGGTTGATGATGCCTTGGCCCAGCCAACGAACCTCTCCAGTCGTGATGTCTTTGGTCGTCACGAGCGGCAGCTTGCGGTCTTGCTCGACGTCGAGCCCGTCAAAATCCCCGATGAACGCCTTGTCCGCACCTGTCGCGACACCGATGCGCACCGTGCAGCCCGCCTCCTCCAGACTTGGAAATTGCTTCTCCAAGTGCCGGATCAGCGACATCGTACCCGACGCCTCAAGAAGCCAAGGCTCGGAACCGTCGGTGACTCGCGCCTGTTCACGAACGGCGTCGGACCTCTTCGGCAGTGTGCGGGCGCGCAAAGCGTCGGCCAGCGCCTCCATCGACGCCTGATCGACGGCGGGTCGATACGCGACGCGTGTCGGCCCCGGCTCCTCACGGCATATGATGGTAATGGCGGGATAGGCGATGACATCAGAGTGGAAGGCCGGCGTGTTGACCATATCCACGTAGTATTTCAGGTGGAATCGTTCCGAGACCAGTCTGCGGAGCGGCCCGCCATAGCGATTCTTCGTCCAGCGGTCGGCGCAGATGAACCCCAAATGGCCGCCTTCGGCGAGAAGATTGAGCGAACGTTCGATGAACGGGACATAGAGGTCGGCCCGGTCGTACAAGGTCTCGTAGCGGCGGCGGTACGCGGCCAGCAGAGGCGCGGGTATCAGCTCCTGCCGCACATAGGGCGGATTGCCGACCACGAAGTCGAAACGCCCTTTGATCGGAGCCATCAAGAAATCGCCCTGATGCAGCCAACGCTCGGCAAGACCTTCGGCTGCGTCCGGCGCGAGCCCCTCGCTACGGAGAAACGAGACCACCGCCGCGCGCGTCGTCCGCCAGGTGTTGCGGTGAAGTTCGACGGCAAAGATCGCATTCCCCAAGACGTCTAGCGCAGATACCCTCGCGCCTGCGGCCCGCCAAGCGGCAAGCAGTCGGACGATGATCGGCAACAGGAAATCGCCGCCGCCGAAAGAAGGCTCCAAGAGGCGCATCGTGTGGAGGGGACGGTCAACCGTGTATCCGGCAAGGTCGAGGATGAAGCCGACTACCGTCTGCCGTGTGAAGACAGCCCCTCGCTCCTCCTTGCCACCACTGGCGGCAAGAGTCTCGATGGCGGCGCCCACCCATGAAGAACAAGTAATGGGACACTCTTCAAGCAGATCGAAAGATGTTTGCCGGACAACCAATTTCTAAGCCTCACGCTCAACTTCAGACATACTGATCCGGATCGTATATTTGGCATAATTTCCGGAAAATTAATTGGCACATAGTTTAGGCGTGACACGAGAAGCGACATGGTGGATTCTTTGGGGTGAACATCAATCCCGTAAGGG
>JAQWAM010000104.1 GCA_028707675.1 Kiritimatiellia bacterium
ATGGAAAGCGGCGGGCTGTCCGGGCCGGATGCCAACAGGCTGCTTGGGCGGGCGCGGTTTCGCTTTTATCTCGCATACCGGCGTATTGCAACCGTGCGGGTTTCTTGATGTGGACAGCGGCAACCTGCGCGATTATGATTTTGACCTTAAAAAAGCCTATGTTGAATCCAAGGTTTTCAATGACTTGCGGCAGACTGGACGTTACTTCGGGGCTTGCGGCGAGTGCGGGTTCAATCAGACCTGCGGCGGTTGCCGTGCCCGCGCTTATGCCGCCACCGGGGATTACATGGCGTCCGACCCGAGCTGCCCTTTGGCGGCGCGCTAATCCTGCTTGAGGTTCACAGGCTCGATGTGCCAGATGTCGCGCGCGTATTCAAGCACTGTGCGGTCGGAAGAGAATCTGCCCGCGCGCGCCACGTTAAGCAGGGCTTTGCCATCCCATTCGCGTTGCTGGCGGTACAGCGCATCAATCCGGTCTTGGGTCTCGATATAATCTCTTAGGTCGGCCAGAATCATGTAGTGGTCGTTGTAATCCAGCAGCGACCTTACGATCGGCGTGAACAGGCCGGGGTTCAGCAGGCAGAACACGTTGCGCCGGATCATGTCGATAGCGCGCCGCAGCTCGGGGTCGGCATGGTAAATCGCGCGCGAGGAATATACCGGACGCAGATCCTGCACCTGTTCGACGCGCAGTCCGAAGAGGAACATGTTTTTCTCGCCGACCTCTTCGCAGATTTCCACGTTTGCGCCGTCCAGCGTGCCCAGAGTCAAAGCGCCGTTCAGCATCAGTTTCATGTTGCCGGTACCCGACGCCTCGGTTCCCGCCAGCGAGATCTGCTCGCTGACATTCGCCGCCGGTATGATTTTCTCGGCCAGAGATACCCTATAGTCGGGCAGGAACACCACGCTCAGCTTGTCCCTGACGCGCGGGTTGCCGTTGACGACGTCGGCGATGCCGTGAATCAGGTTGATGATCAGTTTGGCGAGCGTGTATCCCGGCGCCGCCTTGGCGGAGAAAATGAATACGCGCGGATGCGGGTCGTACTTCGGGTCCTCGATAAGGCGGTTGTAGAGGATGATGATGTACAGTGCCAGCAGAAGCTGTCGCTTATACTCATGCAGGCGCTTGACCTGGACATCGAAGATAGCTTCAGGCGACACAGTGATGCCAATGGTTTCTCGTATGTGTTCCGCCAGCGCCGCCTTGTTGTCCTGCTTTACCGCCCGGAAGCGGTCAAGGAAGGAGCTGTCACCCTGAAAAGCCTCAAGTTGTTTCAGACGCGACAGATCCGTGATCCATTCCGAACCGATGGCATCGGTGATCAGGTCAGCCAATTGAGGGTTGGACTTGAGCAGCCAGCGACGCTGCGTTATGCCGTTGGTCTTGTTGGAAAAACGCTCGGGGCAAAAAGCGTAAAAATCCTTGAACAAAGATTTTTTAAGTATTTCCGTGTGCAGGCCGGCCACGCCGTTGACGGAGCTGGATCCTATGATCGCCAGATTGGCCATTCTCACGGAGCGCTCGCCTTGTTCCTCGATAATACTCATGCGGGCGAGGCGGCTGATGTCGCCAGGCCACATCGACGCCACCTGTTTCAGGAAGCGCCCGTTGATCTCGTAGATGATCTGCATGTGGCGCGGCAGCAGACGTTCAAGCATGGACACGCTCCATTTTTCCAGCGCCTCCGGCAGGATCGTGTGGTTGGTGTAGCCGGTGCAGGCGCGCGTGATCGACCAAGCCGTGTCCCATTCCATCTGTTCACGATCCACCAGCAGACGCATCATCTCCGGGATGATCAGCGCCGGGTGCGTCTCGTTAAGCTGGATGAAGACTTTTTCCGGCAGGCGGTTAATGTCAGAGTTCTCGCGCTTGAAGCGGCGCATGATATCCTGGAGCGAGCAAGAGATGAAGAAATACTGCTGGCGCAGCCGCAGTTCCTTTCCTTCAAGCACGTTGTCGTTCGGGTAGAGAACTTTGGTCAGGTTCTCGGCCAGCACCTTGTTCTCGACCGCCTCTACGTAAGAACCCTTGTTGAAATCGTCGAAATGGAACTCGTCGTCGGCTTTGGCCGACCACAGGCGCAGCGTGTTGACGGCATCGCCGTAGCCGACCACCGGCAGGTCATAAGGCACGCCTAAGACCTGTTCGGTGTCCATCCAGCGCCACTCGACGCGACCGTTAGTGACGCACTCCACGCGTCCGCCGAAATGGACAATTTGGGTGTACTCAGGGCGTGCGATTTCCCACGGATAACCGTCTTTAAGCCAATGGTCGGGCTCTTCGACCTGCTGTCCGTCGACTATGCGCTGTTTAAAGACCCCGTAGTCATAGCGCAGACCGTAGCCCATCCCCGCCAGATTAAGGGTGGACATGGAGTCGAGGATGCAGGCGGCCAGGCGTCCCAGGCCGCCGTTGCCCAGACCGGCGTCGACCTCGAAGTCCCTCAGCGAATTCCAGTCGATTCCCTCTTCGGCCAAAGCCTCGCGGCAGATGTCGTCCATCTTGAGGTTTATGACGTTATTGCCCAGCAGGCGTCCGATCAGGAACTCCAAAGAAAGGTAGTGGACGCGTTTCACCTTCTGATTGCGGTATGCGGCCTGGGTTTCGATCCAGCGTTCGATCAGGCGGTCGCGCACACAAAAGGCGAAAGCCTCATACTGGTCGCGCGGTGTGGCGGAATCCGGCGTTTTAGCCTGCGTGTAGCGGAGGTGCCAGGCGTAGTCCTCCTTCAGGCCCTCGACACTCATCCTGACGCGTATGTCGCGCTTGCGTCCGTTTTTTTTGTTTTGGTCCATAACAGCCCCTTGTCCGAGAAAGTAAATTTGAAGTATGACAAAAACAGTGCCGAACGTCACTAAGAACCAACAGTGGCGGGTGTGCTGGGGTGCGATTCAACAATGTTGAGTCGCAGAAGGTTAAACCTATAAGCGGCAGTTGAACGGGCATGAATCGGGCAAAGGCTCGTAAACATTGGTTTTTTCTAAACCTGCGCCGCACCTATTTGGTGCAAGACGCAATTTGGATTGCGGTGACAAAAGCCGCGCTGCGCGCGGGTCGCGGCACCGCTTTCCGGCCTGTCCTCGCCAATGCGGCGTCGTGCGGAATACCGCTTGCCGCCGCACTCCAAATCCGTTCGCAGTCTTGCGGAGCATCGGTATCGGAATCAACTGCTCTTTTTAGGTTCAACGCACCGCATCGTTGTTCGGCGCCTGCTCACACCTCATGAGGTGTGAGCAGGCGCCGCCCAAACATGAGTTAAGTTTGGTCGCGGCTAGAAACAGCTTTGAGAGCAAAACGAGCGATCAGCCTAGCGTCAGAAGCGTCCCATGGCGCTGAATTTTTCGTAGCGCTGTTGCAGCAGATCGTCCAAGGATATTTTTTTTAACTCGGCCAGATTGGCCAATACCGCCTTCTTGATTTCCGCCAGCGCGGCGGCGGGGTCGGTGTGCGCGCCGCCTGCGGGCTCGGGCACTATCTCGTCGATGATGCCGAGCTTTTTGAGCGACGGGGCGGTAATCTTAAGCGTCTCGGCGGCCTGTGGCGCCTTGGTGCCGTCGCGCCACAGTATCGAGGCGCAGCCTTCGGGCGAGATCACGGAGTACACCGCGTTCTGCAGCATCAGGATGCGGTCGCCAACCGCGATACCGAGAGCGCCGCCGCTTCCGCCCTCGCCGCAGATCACGATCACCATCGGCGCGCGCAGGGTGGACATGAACTCCAGATTGTGGGCGATAGCCTCGGCCTGACCGCGTGCCTCGGCTTCGCTGCCTGGGTAGGCGCCGGGGGTGTCCACGAACGAGACCACGGGCAGACCGTATTTCTCTGCCAGCCGCATTAGGCGCATGGCCTTACGGTAACCCTCGGGGCTGGCCATGCCGAAATTGGCATCTATGTTCTCATCCACGCCGCGTCCCTTGCGGTGTCCGATCAACACGACCTTCTCGCCGCCGATGGTTGCGAAGCCGCCGATCAGGCCGCGGTCGTCGCCGAACAGCCGGTCACCGTGCAGTTCCACGAAGTCAGAGCAGACCAGCCGTATGATATCCGCGATGTTCGGACGTTCGGCGTGACGCGCGATCTGCACGATATCCCAGGCCGACAGTTTCTTTTGCGTTTTTTTTGCCATGGATAAGATCCCGTTTAAAGTGTGTTTATATGGTTAGTCCGTTTTCAACTGTTCAGAACCCAGCGTAGCGCAGAATTTTTGCGACAAAGTTCTTCAATTCTTTACGCGGCACGATGTGGTCGAGAAAACCGTGAGACAATGTGTACTCCGCGGTCTGGAAATCATCCGGCAGTTTCTGTTTGATGGTCTGCTCGATCACGCGCCGTCCGGCGAAACCGATCAGGGCCTTGGGCTCGGCGATGTTCAGGTCGCCGACCATGGCGTAACTGGCTGACACGCCGCCGGTGGTGGGATCGGTGAGGATCGAGATATACGGCAGACCGGCCTCTTTGAGGCGGGCGATCGCGGCGCAGGTCTTGGCCATCTGCATCAGCGACACGATGCCTTCGTGCATGCGCGCGCCGCCCGAGGCCGAAACAATGATCAGCGGCCGCTTCAGCGCGACAGCTTTTTCCGCCGCCAGCAGAATACGCTCGCCAGTGCCGCTGCCCAGACTGCCGCCGAGAAACTTGAAATCCATAACCGCCAGCACAACCTCGATCTTGCAGATTTTGGCGGTGCCGGTCAACACAGCCTCGCCCGCACCGGTCTTGGCCGCCGCAGCCTTGGCCTTGTCCGCGTAGGATCCGCTGGCATCCTTGAAGCCCAGCGGGTCGTTGACGCCGATCGCGCTGTTGAACTCCTTGAAACTACCCGCGTCTGTCAATACGGCTATGCGCTCGCGTCCCGACAATCGCGCGTGATAATTGCAGCGTGGGCAGACCTTGCCGGCATCCTGCCATGTTTTTGTAGCGATATAGGCCTTGCAAGAGGGGCACACTGCCCAAACCGTCTCGGCGGGGGCGCTGGCCGGAGCCTCGGCCGGTTTTTCAAACCATGACATAGTCGCTTAACTCCTTGGTTCTACTGTCTGATCAATCCATTTGCCCGCCGCCGCGACCATTGCGCTCAAAGCCGGGCGGCATTGTTTCTGACACGAGAGTGACAATATCAGAAAAATTGTCATTCTGGCAAGTCTGACGCAGAATTTTCACTGTCCTTGTTTTTAGGCGCGGTATCTTCATACATGCAGCTCGCCAGGGCGAAGCCTGCCGTAATTGTAGAGCATAGCAGCAGCGGCAGCGCTGATGGGACATAAGAAAAGTTGTTGTAGACGGTCAGGTTCCAGAGCGCCAGCCACAAGAAACCGGCTGCGGCGCTTAGCGGCAGCACGGTGTGCCAGCGCCAACGGCGCGCCAGCATGGCCTTGACCGCGAAAGCCAGAGCCAGCAAGAGCGGCGCGGAGATCCACGAGACCGTGAGAGCCAGCACAAACAGTCTTTGGGCAAGGGCAAGCTTATTGGCGCCCTTGAAGAAATAGCTGAAATAATAGCTGAAGACGAAAAACTGCGGCGCCAGCAAAATGAAGAGCAGCATGTCCCGTATTGTGCGCAGCGATTGTTTCATCAGGTCACCTGTAACCGAACACGTCGCGGAAAGCCTGAGCGACGTGTTTTTTGACAGACCGCATATCGACTTCCCGGCCAAGCGCCCGCGCCAGAGAAGTGACGCCCGCGCCTTGCAGCCCGCAGGGCACGATGCCGCGGTATTGGCTGAGGTCGGTGTTAACGTTCAGGGCGAAGCCATGCATGGTCACCTGTCTCGAAACCATGATGCCCAGCGCGGCCAGTTTGTCGTCGCCGATCCAAATGCCGCGGTTGCGCCGGTCACGTGCCGCGGTCACGCCGAATGCGGTTGCCGCGCGCAACAGCGTCTCCTCAATGCCCTCGACGAACTCCAGAACCTTT
>JAQWAM010000105.1 GCA_028707675.1 Kiritimatiellia bacterium
GTGCCTGTGGAGCCGGACGGCAGCGCCTACTTCGAGGTGCCGGGCAATACGTTCGTGTACTTCCAGGCGTTGGACGAGAACGGCATGATGGTGCAGTCGATGCGTTCCGGAGCGTACTTGCAGCCCGGCGAGACCTGCGGCTGCGTGGGTTGCCACGAGAACCGCGTGGGCGATATCCCTCCTGCCGCGGCACGGCCTTTGGCGTTACAGCGCAAGCCGGATCGGCTGCAGGGCTGGCGCGGTGCCCCACGAACCTTCTGCTTCCAGCGCGAGGTGCAGCCGGTTTTCGATAAGCGATGCGTCTCCTGCCACGACTACGGCAAGGAAGCGGGGAAGAAGCTGAATCTGTCCGGCGACCGCGACGCGGTCTTCTGCGCCTCCTATGTGGACTTGTGGGCGCTGGGCGCCATTTCCTGTGTGGGCGGGGGCCCGGCCGAGATCATGCAGCCTTATACTTGGGGCAGCCATCCGTCCAAGCTGATCAAAAAAGTGCGGGCGCGTCACGCGGGCGTGGTTTTGAAAGAGGAGGAGATTGAACGGCTGATCACATGGGTGGATTTGAACGCGCCGTACTACGCATATTACGAGTCGGCGTATCCCGCGAACCCAGGCGGCCGCAGTCCTTTGACGGATAAAGAGTTGAAACGCCTGACGGAATTGACCGGGGTCACCATCGCCGTGTCACACGGGGCCCGTCAGCGCGCGACCGTCAGTTTCGCGCGGCCCGAGGTCAGCCGCATCTTGGACAAGCTGGCGCCGGACGCGCCGCAGCGGGCGGAGGCGCTGGCCTTGATCCGAGCGGGCGCCGGACGCCTGCGCGGAAAACCGCGCGCCGACATGGAAGGATTCGTGCCGTCACCGGCGGATCAGGCGCGCGAAAATAAATACCGAGAACGGCTGTCTCAAGAAAGGCGCGTTTACGAGGCCATCAGAGAGAGCCGCAAAGTGTACGATCCGGGGTTGCGGCGATGAGCATCTCTGGGCCGCGCGTCACCAGAAGATCTTCGCTTTCGATGTGCTCACGCGCCTGACTGGACAGACGCTCAGTGTCACCCGCGTATAGCCAGACGACAACGTGAGTGTCAAGGTAGATCATGGCAACACTTCCCCGACCAGTCGATGTGGACTAGCTCTTCCGGATCTCCCGACACACGCGCGCGAGGCTTCAACCTTGCCAGTTTGCCCTGTTTTCCGATTGGCACGATCTTCAAAAGCACACCCCTTCGCTTGATCTCGAGTTCTTTGCCGGTCTCGACAACCCCGTCAAGCAATCGGTAAATGTCTGATCGCAGAGCAGATGTCGTAATGGCCATTTTTGCCTCCTTCCGATTCGTACGTACATATATTCTAAAAGCGTACGCTCTTAGTCAAGGCGGCACCGGACGGAGGTTCAGAAATACAACTTTTGCCGGCGTTTCATCGAAGCCGCCGCCGCTTCCCGCTGTTCACGGCAACTTTCTGGTCAGACTGCCTCCATCACATCCGCCACGCGCGCGGCGGCATCCGGCACGGCCATCGCTTTGAGCGCCGCGCCCATCGCCGCCAGCTTCTCCGGGCTTTTCATTTTTTTCTGAAGAAACCGCATGACAGAGCGTCCTGAAAGCTCGCCCTGTATGCCCTCGTCTACTCCGCCGCCGCGCATCAAGGCCGCCGCGTTCAGATGCTGGTGGTCGCGCTTGGCCTCCGGCAGCGGGATCAGCAGGGCCGGTTTGCCCAACAGGCACAGCTCGCAACAGGTCGAGGCCCCGGCCCGCGCGATCACGAAATCAGCCGACGCGTATGCGCTCCCCATCTCCCGTATGAAGGCGCTCACTTTGGCGTTTACGCCAGAAGTATGATAAAGCTCGCGCAAACGATCCTCGTCCGCCCGACCGCACTGGTGTATCACGTAAAAATCTTCCGCCCCGGACTGTTTCAGCAGGCACATCGCCTGCGCGACCAGATCGTTCACACGCCGCGCGCCCTGACTGCCGCCGGTTACCAAGAAAGTGAACACCCCGGCCGGAATCTCCTCAAACCGCCCGCAACCGCACAAGTCAGCACGCACCGGCAAACCGGTATGGCACACACGCCTCCCCGGCAGCCATCGCTCCGTGCCCGCGAAACTGTAAGCGGTCATTGCCGCATATCGAGAAAGCGTCTCCACCGCCCTGCCCGGGACCGCGTTGGCCTCGTGCAACACCACCGGGACACGCCGCAAACACGCGGTCAAGGCCGGAGGCAGGCTGGAGTAACTGCCCATCGCCAGCAGCGCGTCGGGCTTAAGTTCTTTCATCCTTTCCAGACACCTCCACACCGCCCGCGCGGCATGCGGCAGCGTCCGCAAAGAGATCTGCCGCATGCCGGTCGCGAAAAGCTTGCGCTCGCGGTCGCCGGAAGCGCAAGACTCTATATCACGTCCGGCCAGCCAAACCTCAACCGTGTGCCCCCTGCGATCCAGTTCGTCCGCCACCGCCAGCCCCGGAAACACATGGCCGCCGGTCCCGCCGCAAGCCACTACAAAAGTTTTAGCCATTCACTTCCCTCCTGAACTTCTTGCGCCCAAGCAACTCCCCCGCCATTTCGACCAGCTCCGCGCGGCTTACCAACAACATCATTCCTCCGTATGCCGCAATGCCCGCCGCGACAGTAACGGCCATCACTGCGATCTGTCCGAGCTTGCCGTCCGGCATGACGCCGGAAAACCCGGTGCCGCACCCCGCGAACACCGCCCGCGCCGCCGCCGCCATCACCAGCGCGCATGCCACGGCCTTTAGCGCCGGCGCGACCACAGCCGCCGGCCGCAGAGCGCCGCGCCGCCGGCGCAGGATCACAGCCAAGGTCAAGCCGTTCACCATGCTCGTGACCACAGTGGAGCCCGCGATGCCCGCGTGTTTCCAGCCGTGCGGCAGCAGAACCACGCTGGCGACATTAAGCGTTATGTTCAACGCCAGACCGAACATGCTGACTCGCACCGGCGTGCGCAAATCCTGCATCCCGTAAAAGGCGGGCACCACCGCTTTCTGGAAACTGAAGAAAAGCAGGCCGGGCGCGTAAGCCGCCAATGCCCGCGCGCTGAGCATAACCGCATCCGGCCCGAACTGACCGCCCTTGAACGAATAGATCAGCTCTATTATCGGCAGGGCCAGCACCGCCAGCGCCGCCGAGCAGGGCGCCATGATCACCGCAAGATTCCTTATCGCGCGCTCCAGCGTGAGGCGCATCCCTTCCACATCGCCGGCCGCCGACTGCTTCGAGAACGTCGGCAGCAGCACCGTCATGAAAGCCGTGCCGAACATGCCCAGCGGCAGGTAAATCAGCCGCTCCGCGTACTCCAGCATGGCCGGCGCGCCCGGGTCTGCCCAGAAGGCCAGCATCTTGTCCACGCAGACATTGATCTGGATCAGCCCTATCCCCAGCGCGGCCGGCCCCATCAGCCTCAAAACCCGCCGCAGTTTGGGGTCCTCGCGCAATCCGGCGAAACACAGTCCGAAGCGGAAGCCCCCGCGCGCCAAGGCGGGCAACTGGAAAAGCAACTGCGCCAGACCCGCCAGCAGCACCGCCCAGCTCAGAACCATGATCCGGGTTTCAGGCAAGTCCCGCACGAAAGGGAAGACGCCGAACAACGTGGCCAGCCAGATCAGGTTCAGCAAAAAAGGCGTCAGCGAGGATATCGCGAACTTGCCCAGCGTGTTAAGCATGCCCGAGACCAACGCCGCCAGACAGATCAGCAACGCGTACGGCAGCATCACGCGCAGCATCGGCAGCGGCAGCAGCCAGCGGCTGCCCGCAGGCAGAATCGCCGCCAGCGGGTAGCTCAGCAGTATCCCCGCCAGCGTGACCGCGCCCAGAAACAGCACCAGCAGCGTGATCAGCCGCCGCGCGAAAAGGTAGGCCTGCTCACGGCCCTCTTTCACCATGCTCTCGCCGAAAACCGGCACGAATGCGCTGGACAGTGCCCCCTCGCCGAAAAGCCGCCGGAAAAGGTTGGGCACCACGAACGCGATGTCGAAGGCGGACTTCAATGCCGAAGTGCCGAAGAAATACGCCATCGCCACTTCGCGCGCCAACCCCAGGACACGGCTGACGGCGGTCATCATGCTGACCACTGAAACCGACCGCAAAACGCGCGGATGCGCCGCCTTATCGCTATGTGATGTGTTTTGATTCAATGAGTCTCACGCCTTCCGCACATCGCCGGCGCCTGACGGCGCGCGCGCGGCGTCCCTCTTTCTGAAACAAATGTGCTCGACCGCCTCGTGGAAATTCTCCGCACCTTCGATCAACTCGATGTCCACCCGCAGATAAAACACCGGCACCGGCGTCGTCTCCAGCTTGGGAAAGCGCACAGCGTCTTTCTCCGTGGTCAGCAGGGCGTCGGCGCGCATGTCCGCGGCCTTGTTGACCGCATCGATAATTTCCTGCGCGTTATAGCGGTGATGGTCGGCGTAACGCTCGCAATAGATCACCCTCGCGCCCATCATGCGCAGGGAGTTCTCGAAACTCTGCGGCACCGCGATGCCCGAGAGCGAGGTCACTGTCTTGCCCTTCAGCCAATCCAGCGCGACATGCTCTGCGGCGAACACATTCCGCAGGTAACGCGGCCGGTGGCGACACTCGATTATATCGGCCTTGGCATTCAACTCCCGAATGCGCTGGCGCAGCGCGCCCGAATCGCCGTCGGACTTGGTGATGAAGATGAAGTCAGCTCGTTTCAAATTGCGCACAGGCTCTCGCAGCACCCCGCGCGGCAGCATGCAGCCGTTGCCGAACGGGTTGGTCTTGTCCACCAGCACCACCTCCAGACGGTGCCGCAGCTTCTGGTACTGGAACCCGTCGTCCAGAATCAGTGTGTCGCTGCCGAAACGCTTGACCGCGTAACGCCCGCTCTTGACGCGGTTCCTGTCGACCAGCACCACGACCCCGGGCAGGTTGCTGGCAAGCATGTAGGGCTCGTCGCCGCCCATCTCGCTGTCCAGCAGCAGGCGCTGGCCGTCGCTGACCACCCGCGGCGGTTCGATCGATTCGCGGAAAAGCCGCTGATACCAAGGCAGTTCTTTCTTGCGGTACCCGCGGCTGAGGATTGCAACCTTGCGTCCGGACTTCTGCAGCTCACGCGCGAAAATCTCCACCACCGGGGTCTTGCCCGTGCCGCCCGCCGTGATGTTGCCGACGCTTATGACCTGACACCCCAGCGGGTAACGGCGGAAAATGCCCGCATTGTAAAGAAAAAGCCGCGTCAGCACCACCCCTTTGAAAGCGCAGGCTCCCGCCTTTAAAACCGCCAGCAGCCAACGCACCGGCCAGGGATGCCCCCGGTCGGCACCCGGCTCCTGTATGATGCGGACCAGATAACGCTCGATCCGTTCAATCCGCCTTATTTTCGCTTTGCGCATCTCTCATTACCGCCTGATTAAATGATTTGCGCATCATAAAACATCCGGCCCCGCATGACAACCTATTCGCGGGTGCGATGCAGTTCAACTAGATCGCACCTCAGCGTTATTTCTTGGCGGTAAAGGGACGTTCGCCTTGTATGCCCTCGACGATATCCAGCGCTTTGCGGACATTCTGCTCAGTGCCGCGCCAGACCATCCAACTGGCGCCCTCCGCGCCTCCGACACCTCCGGCCGAAGCCTGCAAAGCCCGCACGTCCGCCAGAATCCCCAAAGCCTCGATCTCGGTCACGATCTGACCCCGCAGTAACCACATCGAAGGCAATCGCGTGACAGATGTGACCGGCTCGTTGACCGCATCCACAATCTCCGAGCCAAGTCCGGCAACCTGCTTTTCCAGACCGATCGGTATCACCAGATGGGCCTTGCGCGCCACCACCAGCGGCATGATCTTGCCAGTCGTACCGCCTGTCGGGCTGCCGATCCACACGCCGACGGACTTGTTACGGTAGTCCAGCATGTTACCT
>JAQWAM010000106.1 GCA_028707675.1 Kiritimatiellia bacterium
GCCTCCGCCATACTTTCGACCGTTCTGGCGTCCTCTGCCACGCCCAGCCCGCCGGCCTGTTCTTTGGTCGGCTTTTCAGGAGGATGCCGCGTCTGCGAATCAAAGCATGTTTCACCGCCAGAACTGGAATCTCCCTCGCGCGCTAGTGTGACTTTATATGGAATGCCGCGTATGCTATATTGTCACCCATGCGAAACATTAATTTGGAAAATTGGGAAGGCAAGCTCAACAGCCTGCTGCGGCGGGTGGACCGCGCGCTGGAGGAGCGTTTCGGCAAGGAGTACGACCTGCACCCGGCGCGCGGCGCGCACGGCAGCGCCGACAACCCGCAGCACGACGGGCTCTTCCGCGTCACAGCCGCCTTCACCCCGGGCTTCGGCTCGCGCCTTGGCCGGGGATATGTCCTGCAGATCGAGATGGTGACACTGGAGACCGTGCCCGCGGACAAGGCCGAACTCATCGAGAAGGAAGCGGTCCGCATGATCGGCGAGGGCCTCGAGACGGCACTGCCAGGCCGCGGCCTCAAAGTCGCGCGCGACGGCCAACTCTGGAAGATCACCGGCGACCTCTCGCTGTCGGGTTTGAAAGATCCTGATCGATCATGATAGCGTATTATTGAACTCATCCCGGGCAGCCCGCCCAAACGCCATTTGTCTAATGCCTAATTACGAACCGAAAGGCGGCCACTGTTTCTTGCTACTCCGGCATCAAATTCATCTCCCATATCCTTGCATGTGACGGGAGTGAGAAGACAGATCGCACGGCCCTTCTACAGTGCCGGAAAATTCCCTGACACAATCGTAGGCTGACGGTTCAGCAACCTTTGACTGGTCTGCATCGATGTACTTCAGCACGGCCGTCCGGATCAGTTCCGAGCGCGACGTATGGCGCTTCTCAGCGGCGACACCCAGCCTGCTCACAAGCGACTGAGGCATCTTAAGCGTGACGGTTGTCATGGTCTCCTCCGAATGGTATTACCAATTCATCGGAATGGTAACACCTGTCTGGCGCGGGGTCAAGGCGGACAGCGGGAAGAACGGGTTATCGGCTTTAAACCCGCTATAGTTAACACCGCCTTGGGGTGGTGTACTTTCTGATGGCCGATGCGGTGCGTTTTCCGATGGCCACTAACACGCCCAACGAGGAGGTTGCCATCAATCGCCGCTTGGAATATACTGTTTGCGGATTTAGAGGAGTACCGCCATGCCCACGATTTCAATGTTCTATGGGATTATCATACGAATGTACTGCGCAAAAGGGGAGCACCCGCCAGCCCATTTTCATGCCTATTACGGCGAGCACAAGGCTTGCTTCTCTATCGAAACCCTTGAGGTGACCCAGGGAAAGCTGCCGCAGCGGCAGGTCAGGCTAATTCAGGCGTGGGCCGAGCTGCATCAGGAGTCATTACGGGCGGATTGGCAGTTAGCCATGAGCGGCGAGGAGCCTTTGCGTATCCCCCCCCTTCAATAGGAGATCGGTCATGTATGCCGGAATAACACATGTTAAGCCTATGAAAAACCATCGGCTGGAGTTGACGTTTGACACGGGCGAAGTGCGCTATTTCGACGCTAAAGCGTTGCTGTCCTTCGGGCGGTTCTCTGAATTGGCCGATGAGACTGCTTTTAAGCAAGTCGCAGTCTCATTCGATACGATCAAATGGGCTAACGGCTTAGATCTAGATCCGGAATATCTTTACGCGGCTTCCGTGGTAGCAACCGGGGGCGGCCCTGATGCCCCACTAATCAATAAAGCTTCCCGTCATACCCCCGCTCCGATCACTCGCCCAGAAGGATGATGTTGTGGCGTCTGAGTTCACTAACTTCCGAATCTGATAAAACCGCTATACATAAATTACAGAATGTGGAGATGAACGGAGGATTCGATTTGGCAGTGCCAAAACGGAATGGTCTCGCCCTGATGCGGATACTTTTTGATTCGTAATAAACTCGTTTCCTCTGCTTCTCGTCTTCAAAGATGTCAGTCACCTTTTTAAGTTGATTTCCTTTTCCCCCTGCACGGTAATACGCGCCTACCTTAACTTCGCTCTCCTGAATTGCCATAGCGGACTCCTTGGTGTTGTTGATCTGTTTAAAACCGTTCCGATACAATCTTTTGAAGAAGCTGACGGTCACCGTCTGGAAGACTCCCTTTATCTCTATTCAGGGCTTGAACCCGCTCTTGGAGCGCCTGCCGCAAGGTCTGCCGTTTCTTCCCGACGCTTGTGTCGGCAACACCCTCCAACGCCTTAAGCTCTTTCCAAAGCTCACGGATGACATGCATGTCGCGGTTGAATGCCGGGACGGCTTCGGCGGCTTCAGGAGATCTGGCGAATTTTTCCGGCGCGGTCTGCTCCTCCCGCCCGCCGCAGCCGGTGACGAGCGGCAGGAGGATGACGAGCGCCCAGCCCGCCAAGCGGCGGCGAGAGGGGGCTGATCGCCCGAAGGCCAACGGCACAGGCCCGCCCGTCATTCCTTCGAGTCTCCCTTGAGCCTGTAGAAAGCGGCGTTGCCGCTGGGCGTGATGTCAACCCGCACTTTGCCGCCTTCGATGAAGACCTCGGCGGAGTTGATCACCATGTCCGTCCAGTCGCCTTCAGTGAGCGATTGGCGCTGCATCACCCCCATGAACAGGCTCATTTTGCCGTTCTCAGGGTTCCTCCGCAGCACGGGATTTCCCAGTGCGAGATCCTCCATCTGATCCGGGGTGTAGAGCCCGAGGCGTTCTCGCGAATCGAGCGCGATGCTGTCGGCGATGTCCACCTCAAGGAAGTGCGCCTTCACGGTCTTGCTGCTGTCCATGCTCAACGACAGCGGATTCTCGCTGCCGACCGCGTCGCCCGTCCAGTGCGAGAACACGTAGCCGGAAGCCGGCGTCGCCGTGACGGTGGCGTTGGCGAGCGTTTCGTAGCTTCCGCCGCCTGCCACCGTGCCGCCGCCATCCGTGTAGGCCGTCAGCAGGAGGCTAGCAAGCTGGGTGATGGTGTACTCCTTGCCCGACACGATGATCTTGCCGGTGCGCGTTGCGCCCGTGGTGTTGGCCGCGACGCTGTACCGCAGCGTCCCGTTGCCCTGCCCGCTGGTGCCCCCCATGATGGTGATCCAGGGATGCGTCGTGATCGCTTCCCAGATCGCGCCGATCGGCGCGACGACGCCGAACTCGCCCGCGCCCGCGTTGCTGCCCACCTGCGCCACTTGCGGCACGACGCTCAGCTCGAAGCCGCGCTGGGTGAAATAGACCATCTCCCCGGCGATCAGCACGCCGCCGATGCGCGAACTCGACGTCTGGGTGTAGGGATCGGCCACGATGAAGACCGAGCCCGCGCCGGAGCCGCTGGCGCCGATGGCCACCGTGAGCCAGGAGACCTGGCTTACCGCCTGCCATTGCGCGTTGCCCTCGGTCGAGACGTCGACCCAGGCGCTCCCGCCATCCGTGCCGAAGACCGTCTCGTCGTCAAGGTAGCCGGCGCTGGGGAGGTCGCTCGCGCCGATCCTGATGCGCTCCGGCGTGATGTAGGACGTCGGAAATGGCGCGACAGAAAAAGTTATCGATCCAACCGCGGCCATGGTTTCGCCGCGCTTGCCTGCGTAGACGTTTAGCGTCTTGCCGGAGTCGGCGGCCAGCACGACTTGGTACTCGACGTTGGGCTCGACGATCAGATCGGTGACGAACATTTCAGCTCCGCATTGAACCACGAGCCGGTTCGACGCATCAACATAAACCGCCGTGAACGAGTTCGAGGCCCGTTCCGCCTGCAGGAGGCGGTTGATCGTGTCCGGCAGGCCGATGTTGAACCACAAGGCGATGGAAAAGGCATCGTCGGTCCGGACAAACGGGTCGCCCGACATCGTGCGGTAGAAGGTTCCGTTGAACCGGTCGGCCAGCGATCCCGTCAGATGGTGGTTCCAGCCGCTGCAATCGGTACTGCTGCTTTTGACGCGGGAGAAGAGCATCCACGAGAGGTTCGCGGGCGCTTCGTAGACGGGCGGGCGCACGAGGATGCGCCCCGTCCGCTCGACGAGATCGGGGTTGCTCGAGACGACATACTGGATGTTGCCGTTTCCGGCGCCGGCCGCGCCCTGGGAGATGACGATCCACGGATCGAGGCTCTGCGCCGTCCAGGGGGCGTCGGGCGTGGCGAGCACCGCCACGTTACCGTAGGCCCCGACGGCCTCGGCAGTCGCGGTGGGCGGCAGGATGGCGAGCGTCGGCTGGGACGTGCCGCGCTGCGCGATCGAAAAGGTGGCCGAGCCGATGGAGACGGTGCCCGTGCGCATCGCGTAGCTGGGGTTGGTGCCGACCGCAAGCGTCACGGTCGAATCGCCTGCGCCGCTGCCGGCGTCCACCACGCTGATCCAGGAGGCGTTCGGAGTCACGCTCCAGGACGTGTCCCAGAGCGCGGAGACCTGGACTTGCACGATGTCGGCCTCGTAGTCGAACTCCTTTGAATAAGGGGCAATGTTGACGTCCAGGCCGGTCTGGGAGATGGAAAACGTCTTGCCGGCGACCGTGATGGATGTGGTGCGCGTCGTGACCCCGCCGAGTACCGAGCCTTGCTGGGCTGGCTACGCGACCAGCGCCAGTCCCGCGGTCTGACCATGCGCGCGGTAGCTGCTAAGTTGGATGTCCCCCACTCGTGGATATGCAAGATCGAAACCGGCGAGCGGCGGCTGGATGTCTGTGAATACCTCGCGCTATGCCAAGCGATTGGTTGCGACTTCCAGAAGGGCCTGCGCATGCTCATGGTTGCGGGAGGACGAAAGACGCGCTGACACGCTCGCTAGGCGGCGGGTAAAGGGTTCGGTGGGCAGGGTTCATGAGGGAGGCTTTGGCGGGATGGCGTTTGTTTCCGCAGGCGGCCTTCGGCACCAGTACGATTTTGCGGCCACAAACGCGCAAACACGCAAACACCAAGACAGTACATGACGCTTGATTTTCAATGATCGGGTCATTAATATCCAAGCATGTTTGCACAACCACCCGCCGCCGCTGGTGTCGGACGAGATTAAGTACTGCCCGGCGCAGCGCCCAGCATCAAGCGCCGGGCGGACGCGGAACGCGGGAGAGCTGAATATGGTAACGCTGATAGCCATGACAACGCCGAGCCTGCCCGAATCCATCGGATACGGGAGCGCGATCCACGTCCTGCTCTGCCTGCTGGTCATACTGCACGTCCTGCGCAAGCCGCGCGACGCGCGAACCTCGCTGCTCTGGATCTTTCTCACGACCGCAGTGCCCTTCTTCGGCTTCGCGGCCTATGTGCTCTTCGGCATCAACACCATCCCCGACAAAGGCTGGCAGAAGCAGTACTCGGACAGCACATTCAGAAAACGCCAACACCTGCACAGCCGCACGACCCACCCGCTCGCGAAGATGCACGCTCAGCGCAACTCCTTCCGCACCCAGCCGATGAACCCCGAGAACGTCCCGCTCAACCACATCCTGGATCACATGTCGCGCAGCCACCCGCTGCTCGGCGGCAACGCCATCACCCTGCTGGAGCCGGCGGGCGAAGCTTTGGAAGCGATGTTCAAAGCCATCGGCGGGGCACGCCACAGCATCAACCTGTCGACTTACATCTTCAGTGACGACCGCACCGGGCGCAGGCTCATGGCGCTGCTGGAGGAACGCGCCCGCGCCGGCGTAAAAGTGCGTGTGCTGTATGACGCTTTCGGCTCGGCCGGCCCCAGCCTGCGCCTCTTCTTCTGGCGCCGCCGCAACGTGCCAAACATGCGCATGGCCGGATTCTCGCAGGCCAACATGCTGAAGCGCAAATTCCAGCTCAACCTGCGCAACCACCGCAAGATACTGGTGGTCGACGGTAAAGAGGCCTTCACCGGCGGCGTGAATTTCCATAACGTCTATCTCAAGCGCCGCGGAAGGGAAGCCACAATCGACTACC
>JAQWAM010000107.1 GCA_028707675.1 Kiritimatiellia bacterium
GGTCACGATGCAGCTCACGGCCGCGACGATCAGCGGCGCGATGATCAGGGCCAGCTTGCGGAAGAAGAGCAGCAGCAGCAGGAAGATGATCAGCATGGCGGTCGGCGCGGAGATCGCCATCTGCTTGAACATCTCCACGCCGAAGGTGTCCTCGGCCACTGGCAGGCCGGTGATGTGGTATTCGTCGCCGGAGCGGAATGCGGCGATTTTCTCTTTAAGCCGCTTGGCTACGGCATAAGACAGATGCTTGTCGGTGAGCGGGATGTAGAGGGCCAGCGCCTCGCCGTCCTCCGAAACCAGCGTGCCTTTCATGAAGGGGAGCTTCATGGCCCTGTCGCGCACGGCGCGCGCTGCTTCCGGCGTGGCCGGGGGTTCGGGCATCAGCCACTCGAAGCTGACGCTGCCGAGTCCGCCCTGCTCCACGTTGTCCACTGTGGAGGGCGCGATGATGTCGATCTCGATGACCCCGGCCCGCGGGTCGTCCGGCTTGCCGATGGCCGCGCCGCGCAGTGTCTTGGCGTACTCGGTCAGCTCATACACGTCGCGCAGGGTGGCGGGATTGAAAACATAGTCGGGCGCGCTGTCGTTGACCACTCCCACGACCAGCATGTCGGCCAGCGCGAACTCTTTTTTCATCGCGTTGTGGAAGACCCGCACATGCTCTTCAGGCGAGAGCATGTTCTCCGGGTCGGTGTCGATCTTAGCTCCGTGCAGGAAGGGAAAGGCCGAGGGCGCGGCAGTCGGCAGCGCGGCCAGCAGCAGCAGCGCCAGCGTGGTGCCCGCCATGATCAAAGAGACGGCCACAGGCCTGCGGACACAAAAATCCATCAGTTTGAGCATCATTTTCAAACCCTCCTTCGCTAAGTCATTAAGGTAGATGCTTCAGGATTATCGGTCAAGAACTCCTTGGCGTAAGCAGCCTTAATGGGTGCGATGCAACGAAGTAAAATCGTGCCCCGATCGAAACGCACGGCTTGATTTTTGTGCTTGCGGTCAGGGGGCAATCATGCTTAACTTATGGCGATTGAATGATTCTGCGGTTCCGGCGCGCGGATGGAGGAGTTAAGAAATATGCAAATGACACCTGTCTACTGGCTGTATTTCGGTGTTGCCATGATTCTGCTGGAGGTGATGACGCCCGGCGGGCTGGTGTCGGTCTTTTTCGGGATAGCCGCGCTGCTGGTGGCGCTGATAGCTTGGCTGCTGCCGTGCCTCGGTTCCGGCTGGCAGTGGCTGCTCTTTTCAGCTTTCTCGGTGCTGTCGATCGTATTTTTGAGAAAAAGCCTCAAGAACGTCTTTGACGGCAGACGCGAGGTGTCGGAATCCCAGGACGACACCTTCAGCGGCAAAAAGGCGTCGGTGACCGAGGCTATCGCGCCTAACCGGCCTGGACGAGTGGATTTCAACGGCACCTCGTGGGTGGCCGAGGCCGACGCCGAGATCGCGGCCGGAGTGCCGGTCAAGATCTTGCGGCGCGTCAACCTGACCTTGCAGGTGGAGCCGCTGTGAAACAAACAGCGCAAGGGGTAACCAATGTAGGGGCGCCTCCGGTAGGGACGCCTCCCCGAGGCGTCCGCGGACGGTTCGGGGAACCGTCCCTACCAGCGCGGACGGTTCGGGGAACCGCCCCTGCCAGCGAGTCGCCAGAAAACTTTCTGACAGGATTACAGGATTAACATGACAGTTTCAAATCATGAAGATCATGTAAGCCTGTCAATTAACAGGTAAGGAGAATAAACATGCATCCGATCACAATCGTAATCGCGTTCGTAGTCGTCTACACCATCGCCAAGTGCGTGCGCATCGTGCCGCAGAAGCAGGCCTATATCGTGGAGCGTCTCGGCAAGTACCACTGCACGCTCGACGCCGGCCTGCATCTGCTGATGCCGATCATCGACCGCGTAGCATATAAGCACACGCTCAAAGAACAGGCCATCGACGTGCCGCCGCAGCAGTGCATCACGCGCGACAACATCACGGTCGAGGTTGACGGGATTCTCTACCTGCAGGTCATGGACGCGGCCAAGGCCTCTTACGGCATCGGCAATTACCTCTTCGCCACCACCCAGCTCGCGCAGACCACCATGCGTTCGGAGATGGGCAAGCTGGAACTGGACAAGAGCTTTGAGGAACGTACTCTGGTTAACTCGGCGATCGTCGAGGCCGTGGACAAAGCCTCCGACCCGTGGGGCATCAAAGTCACTCGCTACGAGATCAAGAACATCACTCCGCCGCAGACCATCCGCGACGCCATGGAGAAGCAGATGCGCGCCGAACGCGAGAAACGCGCGCTGATCGCGGAGTCCGAGGGCGACCGCCAGGCCAAGATCAACCGCGCCGAGGGCGACAAGCAGGAGGCCATCGCAAAGTCCGAAGGCGAGAAGATGAAGCGCATCAACGAGGCTTCCGGCCGCGCCCAGGAGATTCTGCTCGTGGCAGAAGCGCAAGCCAACGGCATTCGTCAGGTGGCCTCCGCCATCAATGAGCAGGGTGGCGTCGCCGCCGTCAACGTGCAGCTAGCCCAGCAGTATATCGGCGAGTTCGGCAATCTGGCCAAGACCAACAACACCATGATCATTCCCGCGGATCTCGCCAACATGGCCGGCATCATCAAAGCCGCCACCTCGGTGATCAAAGAGGTGAAGTGACCTCAGGCCGGATGCCTGCGGAACTCCCGCGGGCTTAGGCCTTTGCGATGCTTGAAGAGGCGGCCGCTTTGGCGGACGCGCCCGCCCAACGCCATCCCCGCAATCGGCGGTTTACACGCCGGCGGAGGCCACGTATGCTGACACCATTTTGATAGGGACAAAGGACTCATCCTCAACGGTTGATATGCGCATTTCAATCCATAACGCCCAAAGGCGTTTTAAAATCGACGCCGTTGCGCTCAGGCGGCTGGCCGTTGCGCTCGCGGAATTGGCGATGGCGCGACAACCGGATACGCCGCAGTGGCGTGAGGTCACGGTCTATCTTTTGGATGATGAGGGTATCGCGCCGATCAATCAGGCGGTGATGCGGCATGATGGCGCGACAGATGTGGTCACGCAGCGTTATGAGCCGCTGCCGGGGGAGCCGCCGGGGTTGATCGGCGAGATTTTTGTGAACGTCGAACGCGCCTGTCGCGCCGCACCGCGCCGCCGGGGCTGGTCAGCCGACCGCGAGCTGGCTCTGTACCTGGCGCACGGCATTGACCACTTGACCGGCGCCGACGACCGCGCACCCGCCGGGCGCGCACGCATGCGGCGGCGTGAGCTGGCGTGGCTGCGGAAGCTTTCGTTGACACCTCTGTTCCGAACGGATAACATTAAAAATTAACCGTTGTACGGTGGAGATTAAGATTAATATGAACGGAGCAATACTGCTGTTGGCCGGATGCGGATTTTTCGCAGCGGCCTACTTGTTCTATGGCAGGTTTATCGAGCGTGTCTTTGGCGTTGAGCCTGACCGGCCGACCCCGGCGCACGCCATGCGCGACGGCATCGACTATGTGCCGGCCCGTCCGTCTGTGCTGTTCGGCCATCACTTCGCCAGCATTGCCGGCGCAGGGCCGATAGTGGGGCCGGTGCTGGCAGCCCAGTTCGGCTGGCTGGCGGTGGCTTTGTGGGTTGTTTTCGGCTGTGTCCTTATCGGCACTGTTCACGACTTGGCCGCCATGTTTCTGTCGGTGCGTCATCAAGGCCGTTCCATCGGCACGGTGATAGAGGCCCTGATGGGTTATTGGGGACGTATGCTCTTCCTCTTTTTCTGCTGGTTCACGCTGATTCTGGTTGTGGCGGAGTTTCTGCGGCTTGTGACCAGGACTTTTATCACAACGCCTGAAGTGGCCACGGCTTCGCTGCTTTTTATTGCAGTGGCTGTGGTCTTCGGTCAGGTCGTATACCGCAAAGGCGTCAACATCGCCAAAGCTTCACTGATTTTCGTGCCGCTGACTTTTGCCTGTGTTTATATCGGAACCTTGTTCCCGCTCGATTTGGTTAGGCTCTTAGGATGTTCGGAAGCCGCGGCCTCGCAGATCTGGATCATGGTATTGCTGGGCTACTGTTTCGCGGCTTCGGTGCTGCCGGTGTGGCTGTTGCTGCAGCCGCGTGATTATCTCAACTCTTACCTGCTCTATGCCATGATGGCTTTGGGACTGGTCGGCATTCTTGTGACAGTGCCCGCGATCCGCTTGGATGCTTTCACGGGTTGGCGGGCAGTCAACCCAGTGAGCGGCGCGCGCGACCCGCTGCTGCCTTTGCTGTTTGTGACCGTGGCCTGCGGCGCCTGCTCAGGATTCCACGCTCTGGTGGCTTCCGGCACCACCGCGAAGCAGGTGGATAAAGAGAGCCACTTGCGCCCGATCGCGTATGGCGGCATGCTGATCGAGGGTGTTTTGGCGCTGATAGCGCTGATCGCTATAGGGGTGATGAGTCAGGGCGAGTATTCGGAAGCCATGCGGTCGCGCGGCGCGGTAGCGCTCTTCGCTGACGGAGTGGCGGGCTTCACCGACAAGCTGGGGTTGCCGCATCATGCGGGCGTTGTCTTTATCTCGCTGGCGTTGGCGGCTTTTCTGATGACCACCCTCGACACCGCTACCCGCTTGGCGCGCTTTACTTGGCAGGAACTGTTCCTGCCGCGCGAGGCATCCGGCAGCGGGCAGCCGATTGCTGCGGCGGCAACACCGGCGCGGCTGTTCTTTGCCAACCGTTATATCGCCACAGCCTTCGCTGTATGCGTTTCCGGTTGGCTGTTGTTGGGCGGCGGGTCCAAGAGCCTGTGGCCGATCTTCGCATCGTCAAACCAGCTTCTCGCGGCTTTGACGCTGCTAGGCTGCCTGCTGTGGATGATACGGCACAGGCGCCCGGTCGCGGTGGTGCTGTTGCCGATGCTTTTCATGATATTCACTAGCGGCTCTGCCGTAGTGACAATATTCCTGCGCAACGCGAAGGCGTGGAACGCCGAAGGATTCAAGGCCGGCGGGGTCATGACGCTTTCTGCCGGCGTTTTGTTCATTATGGCGTTGACTCTGATTGCCCTGGGCGGAGTGAGCTTGAGGCATGCTGCCGGCAAAAAAAACAATTAAGGTATAGTAAAGATGGCTAAAGAACTGGCATGCGTTTTGATTAATCCTTATCCGATCCGGAAATCCCGGACCGGCGGCATCATCGCCCGTTATATGGTGCGCACCGACCTCAAGCTGGTAGGTGCCCGCATCGTCGGGGCATCGCGGTCGCTCGCCGAAGAGTTTGCCGATTATCTTGATAAGTATGACGCTTCCGATACCGAGAAATGCGGGCTTTTCTCGAAATATGTGCGACGGGCCTATGCTCCGGACGAGATTGCCGGTCGGCCGCACCGCTCGATGCTGCTGCTTTTCGAGGGCGAGGATGCCGTGCGCAAGATATTCGATGTGACCGGCTCGATCCGCCAGCGCTGGTGCAGCGGGCAGACCATACGCGATACATACGGCGATCTGGTGCGTGAACCCAAGACCGGGCATGTGGAGTATTTCGAGCCGGCTGTGTTGGTGGGGCCAACGCCCGAGGTGGTCGGCGACATACTGCGCCTGTGGCTCAAATACATGCCAACCGACGCGGGAATTGTGCGCGGCGCCCGCGATGTGGTGTGCGGTGAGGATGTCGAACAGACGCTGGTGATGCTCAAGCCCGACAACTGGCGTCAGCCTTCGCTGCGAGCCGGCAACATCATGGACTTGATCTCCAGCACCGGCCTGCGCATCGTGGGCGTCAAGAAGTTTTCCATGTCCGTGGATCAGGCCGAAGAGTTTTACGGGCCGGTGCGCGAAAGCCTCAAAAGCGTCTTCAAATGCTTCGGCGCGGACCGCGCCGCCCAGGCTCTGTCGCGCGAATTCGGCTTCCCG
>JAQWAM010000108.1 GCA_028707675.1 Kiritimatiellia bacterium
GCGCGCTTAAGTCAACGGCAGTTGACAAAACGGCACAGCTTAAACTATAGTTAAAGAAGCAAGGATGCGTTGGGAAGCGCATCGGCATAATAATTAATTCAACAGACAACAGGTAATCGCTGATGAACGACATCATTGTTTCGCGGAGAACTTTTTTGGCCGGCGCGGGGGCTTTGGCGGCGGCGCCTTCTGTAACATTTGGACAGGCACAGAGGATTTTCAAGGTGGCCCTGGTCGGCTGCGGCGGGCGCGGCTCTGGTGCTGTGCGGGACATCATAGGCGCGGCGGAGCGTCTCGGACATAAGGTCATGCTTGTGGGGGCTGCGGACTATTTCAGGGAGAAGGCGCTCAACGTCTGCAAGAGCCACGGTTGCGATGAGAAGTTCGCCTTCGGCGGCGCGGACGGTTACAAGAAGATCATGGAAGGCGATGCCGAGATCGTGCTGCTGGCGGCGCCGCCGATTTTCCGCCCGCGCCACGCCGAGGCATGCGTCAAAGCCGGCAAGCACATTTTCGCGGAGAAGCCGATCGCCACTGATCCTGCCGGGTTGCGGCATTTCCTGAAAACGGCCGAGGCCGCCAAATCCGCCAATCTATCGATTCTGGCCGGCACCTGCCACCGCCATAACAGCCGGGCGCTGCGGCAGATCGGGCCGGTCCGCAACGGCGTGATCGGCGAGATCCGCGGCGGGGTGGTTTACCGCTGCCACGGATCCATGAGCCCCAAGAATTACCTGCGGCGCCGGCGCGCGGAGGACAGCAACGCCTCTTACCTGGCCAACAACTGGTACCATTTCCGTGAGATGTCGGGGGATCATCTGACGGAGCAGGCGGTGCATGAGATCGATCTGGCGAACTGGTTCATCGGCCGGCTTCCCGAGCGCGCGATGGGCATCGGGGCGCGGCACCAGCGCTCCACCGGAAACACTTACGACTGTTTCGGGATCGACTACGATTACGGCAACGGGCTGCACGTACACACGGTGGCGCGTCAGATCAACGGCTGTTTCGACCGTTGCTGCGCGGTGTTGAGCGGCACAGAAGGCCAGATTGACGTGCTGGGCAGCAAGATCCTGCGTCCGGACGGCAAGAGCGAACCTTTCCCGTTTGACGAGAAGGCGATTGAAGGCCGCGACAACAACATGCTTGTGATGGAGCACTCGGACTTTCTGGAGGGGCTGCTCAGCGGCAAGCTGCTGGAGGAGGGCGAGCAGGTGGCGATGGCCACGGCGACCGGCATGCTGGGCACGATGGCTGCCTACACCGGCCAGATGATACGCATGTCGGATCTGCTCACCAACCGGGATTCGCCCTTCTACAACATGAACAACCCGTTCACGGCCGAGGATTTCGAGAAGGGCGACATCGCCGAGATATTTGAGAACAAGCCGGCGGTCCCCGGCAAGCCCGAGGTCAAAGAGTAGGCCGGCAGTCGGTTTTTTACGGCGGTCACCTGCGGCTTGGCGAAGGCCGCGCACTTGTCAGGGGCTTTTTGAGGAAGCGGATTTCGGACTCCTTAAGCTCGCGCCACTCGCCGGGCTGCATGTGGGCGATCTTCAGCGGGCCGATGCGGACGCGGGTCAGGCTCAGCACCACGAAACGGGCCAGCGAGCACATCTTGCGGATCTGTCGGTTGCGTCCTTCCGTCAGCGTGAAGGCGATCTTGTGGGTGTGGTCGCGTCCGACTTTCAGCACCTCGACCTCGACAGGATTGATGCGGTACCCGTCAATCTCCATGCGCGAGCGCAGCAGGGCGATCTTGTTCTCCTCCATGTGGCCGGCCACGCGCGCGATGTAGGTCTTGGTGTGCCCGTAGCGCGGGTGGGTCATGACTTGGGTGAGCTCGCCGTCGTTGGACATCAGCAGCAGCCCTTCGCTGTCTTTGTCCAGGCGTCCGACCGGCACCAGGCGCTCCGCGAGATGCTGGCGCATCAGGTCGCAGACCGTGTCGCCGCGCGAGTTGTCGGCAGAGCAGATCAATCCGCGCGGCTTGTACAGCAGCACGGTACGCAGCGCTTCGGTGGATTTAGCCAAGCGCTTGCCGCGCACCCGTATGTCATCCCGCGCGGGGTCGACGCGCGCGCCGGGTTCTAAGATCACGTTGCCGTTGACGGTGACCTCGCCGTTGGCGATCATGTCGGCGGCATGGCGCCGCGAGGCGACGCCGCGGCGGGCGAGCACATTCTGCAGCCGCTCGCCTTCAGGTCGCGCGCGTTCGTTTTTACCTGTGTCCGGTCGCGCCGGTCTGTTAGAATCTGTTTTCATTCATGGGACTTTCTGACCGAGATTATATGCGGCCCGGCGGTGTTCCGCCCCGCAGCCGTCCAAACTGGTGGCAGCGTCTGCGCTTCTGGTTGTGGCGTCTCTGGCACTGGCGCGGCTGACAGCCGCGGCCGGCGCTTCCGGTCGCGCCGTCATCCCGCGCCTTCGCGGTAGGCGGCCAGCGCCGCGCGGAAGGCAGCGGACCCGGCATAGCCGCAGGGTTTGAACTCAGGGCAGAACCCGCGGTAAACGCACTCCGGCACGCAGACGCTGTAAAGTTCGGGCTCGCATTTGCGTATCTCGTCCAGCACCAGGCGCCAGGCGGCGGTGGTTTCAGGCGAGGCCTGGCGGCACAGGCGTTTGCGCGAGATGAAGATGACGGCCTGCGCGTTGGCGAAGCACTCGTGGTTCACCAGGGCGGCCTGCGGGATCGCGTCGCGGTTGACGCCGGTGCGGTCGGACCGCTGCGTGCTGACGAAATGCTCGATGCCGATCTTATGGCGCACAAAATGCACGCTGACCCAGTATTTGAGGTTCATCCATTTCCACTTGAAGGTCATCTGGCGTATAGGCGAGTGCTCCGAGAGCAGGATGCGCCGTTTCCAGGCCGGGCCCGGCTCTTTCTCGCCCTCCTCCATGCGGATGGTGGTGCGCGCCGCGTCGGCCACATCGCGCCAATTGAAGCGGGCCTTGAAATATTTAAGGGTTAGCTGCTGTTCCATACGCCCGAACAGTTTCGGGTTTTTGCGCGCCGAATGCAATCTGATTTATGAACGGATTGACAAAGTTGAGCCGATCGTCCAAATTGGTGCGCATGAGGCGCAAGAGGATTAAAGAGATTTTTGCGGGATGGATCGCGGGCGAGCGTGTCACGGTCGCGGGCTGGGTGCGGACGCGGCGGGATTCCAAGGCGGGTTTCTCGTTCGTCGAGATCAACGACGGTTCGTGCCTGGCCAACCTGCAGGTGATCGCGCCGCAGGAGTTGCCGAATTACGCGGTCGAGATACTGAACCTGCACCCGGGCGCGGCGGTCACTGTCGAAGGCGCGCTGGATCGGTCGGAGGGCGGCGGCCAGGAGGTGGAGCTTAAGGCCGCTGCGGTTAAGGTGCTCGGCCATGCCGATCCGCTCGCGTATCCGCTGGGCAAGCAGCGGATAAACTTCGAGCGTCTGCGCGAGCTGCCGCACCTGCGCGCCCGCACCAACAGTTTCGGCGCCGTTGCGCGAGTGCGACACACGCTGGCGCTGGCCGCGCACCGCTTCTTCGATGAGCGCGGCTTCCTATATGTCCACACGCCCGTCATCACCGCCAACGATTGCGAAGGCGCCGGCGAAATGTTTCAGGTCACTACGCTCGACATGAAAAATCCGCCGCGCCTGCCGGACGGGAGCGTGGATTACGCGCAGGACTTTTTCGGCAAGCGCGCGTACCTGACCGTGAGCGGGCAGCTTGAAGGCGAAGCTTACGCCTGCGCGCTGGGTGACATCTACACTTTCGGCCCGACGTTCCGGGCGGAGAACTCCAACACGCGCAGGCACCTTGCCGAGTTCTGGATGATCGAGCCTGAGATGGCTTTCGCGGATCTCGATGACGACGCGGAGCTGGCCTGCGACTTTTTGCGATACCTGTTCCGGGCGGTTGTGGACGAGCGCATGCAGGAAATCGTTTTTTTTGAAAAGCGGGTGAACCCCGGACTGGCCGGAAAACTGTCGCGGCTGGCCGTGGCGACCTTCGAGCGGGCAACGTATACCGAGACAATGACGCTGCTGGAGAAATCCGGACAGAACTTTGAGTTTCCGCCGCGCTGGGGCATAGATTTGCAGTCCGAGCACGAACGTTACCTGACGGAAAAAGTGTTCGGCAGGCCTGCGGTGATCACGGACTATCCGGCCGGGATCAAGGCTTTCTACATGCGGCGGAACGATGACGGGCGGACTGTGGCGGCCATGGACGTGCTGTTGGCGGATGTCGGGGAGATCATCGGCGGCAGCCAGCGCGAGGAGCGGCTGGATGTGCTGGAAGGCGCGATGCTCGCGGCCGGGGTCGATCCCGGGGCTTACCGCAACTATCTGGATCTGCGGCGTTTCGGCGGAGCGCCTCACGCCGGGTTCGGGCTGGGGTTCGAGCGCATGGTGCAGTTCTGCACCGGAATGAATAATATACGAGACGTTATTCCCTATCCGCGCGCGCCGCGCTTGTGCTGAAGGACCGGCGGGGTGTGATTAAGTTTAGTTATAACTGAATCGCACCAAGGCAGAGGGGCGTTTTTTCTATGATTATGGGTGCGAACTGATGTAACATAAAACATTGATTTGTTCCGGAAGGGGTTAACAAAAAAAAGGGGGAAGGATGAAACAAAGGTTTGCGGTTTTCGCAGTGTGCGCGCTGGCGCTGAATTCACATCTCATGGCGGATGTGCGCCTGCCGAAAATTTTCAACAGCGACATGGTTTTGCAGCAGGGGGTCAAGCTGCCCGTGTGGGGCTGGGCCGGACCCGGCGAGAAGGTCGCGGTCGAGTTCGCGGGACAGCGGCATGAGACCGAGGCCAAGCCCGACGGCACATGGCGCGTGGAGCTCGCCCCGTTAAAGGCGACGGACAAGCCGGCGGTGTTCAAGGTCACTGGCGCCAACACGGTGGAGTTCACGAATGTGGTGGTCGGGGAAGTGTGGTTCTGTTCCGGGCAATCTAACATGGCGATGCTTGTGCGCTACACGGACAACGCCGAGCGGGAGATCGCCGGCGCGAAGTTCCCGATGATCCGCCATTTCAAGGCGCCGAATGTTTACAAGCCGGCGCCGCAGCAAGACATCAACGCCAAGTGGGTGGTCACGACGCCGGAGACGGTTCCGCATCAGTCGGCGGTGGCTTACTATTTCGGGCGGCGGCTGCACCAGGCGCTGAAGGTGCCGGTCGGCCTGATAAACAGCTCTTGGGGCGGCACGCGCATCGAGCCGTGGACGCCAGCCTGCGGCTTCGAGGGCATACCGGCGCTGGCCGGCATCAAAGCGCGCGTGGACACCGCCGACCCTGAGTCTGCGTTACACAAGCGTGTGCTTGGCGACTACATCGAGGCTTTGCAGGCTTGGATATCTGAGGCGCAGACCAAGACCGCCAAGGCGGAGACAATCAGTTTGCCGCCGAATTTCCCGTCGCATCTGGTTTTTCCGTCCGGCAAGGGCAGGCATCAGGAGCCGACGGTGCTGTATAACGGCATGGTGTCGGGGCTGGTCCCGTTCGCGATCCGCGGCGCGATCTGGTATCAGGGGTGCAGCAACAACGGCGAGGGCATGCTTTATCTCGAAAAGACCAAGGCGCTGGTCAACGGCTGGCGCAAAGTTTGGGGGCAGGGGGAATTCCCTTACTATCTGGTGCAGTTGGCGCCTTACAACTACGGCGCGCACCGCGCGAAGAGTCTTCCCGAAATATGGGAAGCGCAGGCGGCTGTGCCCGCGGCCATCCCCAACACGGGCTGCACGGTCATCAACGACATCGGGAACATCAAAGACATTCATCCGCGCAACAAGCAGGATGTGGGGTTGCGCATGGCAAACCAGGCGCTGAACCGCACTTACGGCATGAAGGATATCCGCTGGG
>JAQWAM010000109.1 GCA_028707675.1 Kiritimatiellia bacterium
GGGCGCGGGTCTGCCGGGTTTTTCCGGGGCGGGGTCCGGCGGAGGCGTGGCCTCGGCTTCTGAGATGATGCCGCGTCCGGGAGTGATGACAAAGGGGAAGGGCGTGGAGAGGTTTTTGACCTCGCCGAGGTACTTGGTGACCCTGAGTGTTCTTTTTTCGCCGTTCTCGTGATCCATGCTGATGGCCACCGGGCAGAGGTCTTCTAGGCGGCTTTTGAGCGCGAAAGAGGGGTTGGAGACCGGTTTTGGGATGGTCAGCAGTGCGGTCGCGCCGAGGCGTTCGATGGCGTGGATGAACGAGTAGACGTGTTCGGCGATGCGCGTGACCGGGTGGATGGCAACCCAGGGCAGGGCGGTGTCGAAAACCAGACGGCGCACGGACTGGGTTTCGACGGTTTCCTGCAGTTCCATGAAGGACTGCGGGGGCAGCATGACGTTGGCGCTGGCCGTGCTCTCGGGGATGAAGGAGGCGTACTCCAGGATTGTGAGCTGGCCTTCGGTGACGGCTTTGGCGAACGGCAGGCCGAGGCTTTCGGCCACGATGATCGTGTCTTGGGCGCGGTAGTTCGACAGCAGCAGGACCTTGTCGCCGTCCTGAAGGCCCTGGTTGAGGAAGTGGCAGGCCAGGATGGACTTGCCGCTGCCGCGCCGGCCGCAGCACAGAGCCTGACGGCCGCGGTAGACGCCGCCGAAAGTCTCGTCGAAGAACGAAACGCCCAATTTTGTCTTGTCAACGATCACAAAGCCCCTTCGGTTTAATCACCGGCCTTATTTTCGCCGTCACATACTTTTTGCAGGATGTTGCGGATGAAGGTGAGTTCAAAAGGCTTGCTGAGGAATGCCAACACCCCGTTGGCCTTGGCGCACTCGTCCAGCTCGCTGGAAGGCGCTCCGGAGATGAGCACCAGAGGCACGCCCGCGCATTTTCCGGCGATGTCCCTGATCCACTGCAGGGCGTCCGGGGCGTCCGGCAGGCGGATGTCGGCGATTACCAGATTGAAGGACGACGCGTCGATTTTGGCGAAGGCGTCGGCCGCGGTCTGCGCGGTCTGCGCCAGATGTCCCATGCGGTTGATAAGCCGGGCGAGGTAGTCGCCGATAGCGGGCTCATCGTCTATGATCAGTACGGTAGCCATGTGGAGACCTTTAAAACAGATGTATTCAAGCAATGCGGTTTGGACAGATAAAGGGCTGTCACGCCTATGAAAGAGGCAAGAGCGTTACCTCATTTCACACGTAATATGGCAAAAAACGGGATTGCGGTCAAAAGGAAAAGCAGTTAAACTTGAGAGGCAATCAAGACAAGGCGGCTTGTCCGTGGTTGGAGACAGTGTCAAACGTACGCCTGACGGCAGTTATGCAGACCTATTTTTCACAAGCCGGAGAGAAAAAAGATTCAGTGATTCGCGGCCGGCGGTGCCGGTGCGAGGGATGCGCGCTTTCGGTGCATGTGGTGGAGACGCCGGCGCCGACGGTGTGCCCTTACTGCCAGAAGCTCTTGAAGCACGAGGCCACGGCTCTGAAGCTGGCGCCGGAGGCTCCGGCGCCGGGCGATGCCGAGATACGGATGCGGATGCGGAAACTCTACGCGCGGCCGCCGCGGATACTGGTGCTGCTGATTTCGGCGACGGCGATGTTCATGCTGGGGTGGGCGGTGTTTCTGCAGCTTCGCAGCGTGGAGAACTACTGGTACCAGCCGATGGTCAGCATCTACTCGCTGCTGGCCGGGATATTCGTGGTCTCGCGCTTCATCATCGCGGCTTTTTATGTGGCGCCCAAGGATTGCGGTTACGCGCCGACGGTGACGGTGCTGGTGCCGTGCATGAACGAGGGCGCGGTGATCCGCCAGACGATCGAGCGCATTTTCGCGGCCGGCTACCCCGCCGACAAGCTGGAGGTTGTCTGCGTCAACGACGGCTCCACCGACAACACCTTGGTCGAGATGCTGGCGGCGCAGTCGCGCCACCCGCGTCTGGTGGTGGTGGATTTCGAACGCAACCGCGGCCTGTGCCACGCGTGGGGGGTGTCGGTACTGATCGCGCGCGGCGAGTTCATGGTCTGTGTGGATTCCGACACCTTCATTTTCCCGGGGTCGCTGCAGAAGCTGGTTCAGGGGTTTGTCGATCCCACGGTGGGCGGCATCTCCGGGCATTGCGACGTAGAGAACGCCGACGCGAACCTGCTGACACGCATGCAGGACGTGCGCTACTATTTCTCTTACAAGATCATGAAAGCGGCCGAGAGCGTGTTCGGCACGGTGAGCTGTCTGCCCGGCTGTTTCTCGGCCTACCGCCGGGTTTGCGTACTGCATGTGCTGGACGACTGGATGAACGCGACCGTGCTGGGCAGCCACGGCAATTTCGCGGACGACCGCTCGCTGACCAACCGGATACTGAAGGACTACAAGATACTCTACGACGACGAGGCGCTGGCCACGACCATCGCGCCGGAAAACTGGATGCAGTACACGCGCCAGCAGGCGCGCTGGATGCGGTCCTACTTGCGCGAGATCGTCAAAACCGGCAGGTTCATGTGGCGCAAGCACCCGGTGCCGTCGCTGTCGTGGTACGCCATGATGTGGATGCCGATCTTCGAGCCGCTGGTGATGATCCAGGCGTTGGTGATCGGGCCGCTGATGGCCGGGCACGTTACCGCATCATACTCGATCGGCGTGGTCGCGATAACGGCGGTGTGGTCGCTGCACTTCTGGGCTTCGACCGGAAGGCGCTGGTGGTGGGCGGGCTTCGCTTTCACGCTTTCGTATATCGCCTTTTACAGTTGGCAGATCTATTGGGCGCTGTTGAGCCTGCGCGGCAGAAAATGGGGGACTCGCGGATGAAGACACCGGACGGCAAAGAAATCGATCAAGCGGCGACGGCCGTCACCGGCGGTCCGGACGCAGGCGCTCCGGAAGTCGAGATGGACGAGGCGTGGGAGCGGCCTGTGGTCATGGCCAAGGACCGCAACGTGCGGGCGTGGCTGATTTTTCTGGGGCTGGTGTGCCTGGGAGTGGCGTTGTGGACGCCGTTGCGCGCGCTTTACTACCGTTACGGTTACAAGCAGGAAGAGGTGGCGATGACGCGCGACGCGGACACCTTTCTGGCGGTGGCGTATTACGGGGTCAACAGCGATGCCGGTCCGGGGTCGCAGGATGTCACGACTGCAGACTTCGAGCAGCATCTGCGCCTTTTGCGCGAGCGCGGCTACACGCCGATCGGGCTGGCGGACGTGCGGGCTTTCTACAAAGAGGGCAAGCTGCTACCGCGCAAGGCCGTGCTGATGACTTTCGAACAGTCGCGCAAAAGCTCTTATTTCGAGATCCGCAAACTGCTGCACAACCACAAGTGGAAAGCCGTGATGGGGGTGGTTACCGCGCCCATTCACGAGCGGGACGCGCAGGCGCTGCTGTGGCCGTACCTGCGCGACATGGTGACCGTGGGCTATTGGGATTTGGCCGCGCAGTCCGAACGCGGCTTCGAGTTTATCGAGACCAGCCCTTCGGGAAAGAAGGGGCCTTATCTGGCCAGCCCGATGTGGAAAAGCGACGAGACGCGGTACGAGCTGCCGGAGGAATTCAACAGCCGCGTGGCCGAAGACCACGCCAAGGTCATCAGCGAGTTTCAAAAAGAGGTCGGCTTCAAGCCTGTGGCCTTTTTCTTTCCGTACGGCGATTACGGGCAGTACGAGGAGCAGGCCAAGGTCGTGCGGGTAACCAACCTGCACCAGGTCGGCGCCAACTACGATCTCGGTTTCATCCTGGGGCAGCTTGCCCTGAACAGCCGTGAGAGCGACCCGCGCCGCCTCAACCGCCTGTTGGTGAATCCCGCGTGGACACCGCTGGAGTTCGTGAACAAGCTCGATTCCTTCTGGCCGCTCGACCCTTCGCAGGACGGTTACGACCGCGGTTACGGGGCGGAGCGCTGGATCGGAGAGTGGGGCGGGGTGTCTGTGCGCGAAAACGAATTGGTCTTGAGGGCCATACCGCCGGTCAATCCGGTGCTGACGCCTAATCAGGCGCCGAGCGCGTCGACGGCGGGAGCCAAGGCATGGTTGGCGGGCAGCGACACTTTTAAGGACGGCTTCATATCGGTCCGGTTCCAGATCAAGCGCGGGCGTTTCGGCGTCTATCTGCGTTCGACGCATGTGGGCTCTTACGTCTACTTCAGCCTCGATGACGCGGGCAGGGTATCGGTGCGGCAGCGCCTGCCGGATATGGACGAGCTGGTGTTGGCTACGGACGGACTGGTCGGCGAGGTGTCGTCGAGCCACGAGCTGCTTTTGAGTGTGCGCGATAACCTGCTTTTCGTGCGGCTGGATGGCAAGACGCTTTTTGGCGGACGTATTTTCTTGCGGGGTGAAGACAGGCCGGGCATGATCGCGGCCGGGGTCTGGGATAGGGTGCCGGGCATCGCCGAGGCTGTCGTGATGGAAACACGGCTGTTCGGCAGGCGCGACGCGCTGGTGACGTGGACTCCCGACGTGGCCAAGGACATCGGGTATCTGACCATGTGGCTGAACGAGCACGGTTATCAGTTCAACGTGCTTTCGCCGCCGTGGCTGGACATATTTCAGAACACGCCGATCACCTTTCCGATCTGGGATCGCGAGGCTCTGGGCCTGCTGGTCAAGGCCAACGAGATGCGCGTGTTGCCGCAGGTTTTAATCCGTGACGCCTCGCTGCTGCTTAAGATTTCGGCGGCAGAGCTTGCGGAAAAGGCTCAGGAGCACAAGTGCCAAGGCATTTATGTTGACACTTCCGGGTGCTCTCCGGAGCAAGTCACGCCGCTGGTCACATGGCTGATCAAGCTGAACGAAGCCCTGCAGGCCAAAGACATGCGCATGATCCTGACCCTGCCGGTGTCGATTGAGACGTTGCCCTCTGCCGGCAATATTTTGAAACTGCTGCCGGGTGTGGTGTTGGCCGGCAAGTTCCAGCGGCCGCCCTTCGGCCTGAAGGACAGCGAGGTGATGGGGATCACGCATGTGGTGCCGTCTGTCGGCGACGAGACACTGTCGCTCTACTACCAATTGTCCGATATGCTCTCGGTTTATGATGACGTCTCGCCCGACGCCAAGAAAGAGGAGCTGCGTCAGAGCGGGTTCGACGCCTTCACGGCCGGCGACTACGAGGCGGCCATACGCTTGTGGCAGAAGTGGGCCGACGAGGATACGCGCAACGCCGAGGCGCTCGCCCTGATCGGCGACGCCTGGCTGCGCCTCAACGACCGGCAGAAAGCGTTGGAGTATTACACTTACAGTCTCGACATCAATCCCGGGCAGATGAATCTCGCCATTCGCCAGTCGCGCCTGCTGGAGGATATGAACCGGCTGGAGGAGTCGGCGAAAACGCTTAACGCTTACGCCCGGGCTTTCCCGGACAGCCCGTCCCTGACCATCGCCCAGGCGCAGTGGCTGGATCGCAACCGGCAGCGCAAAGAGGCCCGGAATGTGATGAAGGGTCTTGTGGAGCGCCACCCGGAGAACATCGAGGCGCGGCTGATACTGCAGACGCTGCTCGACGAGTCGGCCGAACGATATGTCAACATGCAGGAGCTGCTGGCGATCGGTCGCGGCGCGGAGACACATCTTTTCGGATTCGGGCGCGACATTTTCGCGGCGGAGCTGCTGACCATTCCGGAAGCCAGCGTCTTTTTCGATTTTGTGCGCGATACGGCCATGAACGCTGCCAGCAAGAAGACCGCGGACCTGTACAAGGGATTCCTGCCCCTGACCGCAACGGTCTCCGAGAATTTCGTGTCGGACAAGCTTTCGGACAACTGGATCGCTTTCGGCGGGTTCCGCCCGGCGGCGTACGGCAAGTATGAGCTGCGCGCCG
>JAQWAM010000110.1 GCA_028707675.1 Kiritimatiellia bacterium
TCCGGCAAGGGCGCCTTCTACCGCCGCGGCAACCGGATCGGGGCGAAAGGCCGATGGGTACGCGACTTCGCCGCCGGCGTCAGCTTCCTGCCTGCGGAGGCGCGTCCCGACTCGGCGTTCTGGCAGAGGTTCTGGTCTGTTTCCGAGGTGAGGATACCCGAGCCGAAGCTCCAGCATTTCTACGATTTCGCGATGTACTGCTACGGCGCCGCCTCCCGCCCGCCCCACGCGCCGATAGCGCTGCAGGCGGTGTGGACCGCCGACAACGGAGGGCTGCCGCCGTGGCACGGCGACTACCACATGGACATGAACGTGCAGGAGACGTACTGGGCGGCGCCGGTCGCCGGGCAGCTCGACGCGCTCGACGCGTTCGCCGACCACATGGCGGCGCTTCTGCCGGAACTGCAGCAGTACGGGCGCGACTTCTTCGACATGAAAAACGGCGGCGCGGCGATTCCCGGCCACATGGCCTACGACGGGTCGTTCATCGCCGGCGGCGCGATGTGGGCGCTGCCGCTCGTGCACGGCCTCTGGGCTTTCGCCCAGGTTTACGACGCCTGGGCCTACCGCCCTACCCCGGAACGGCTCGCCAAGATATGGCCGCTCGCCGCCGCGCTCGCGGAAGGCACTGATCAGGTTCTCCTGCCGCCGGACGCCGGCGGCGTCCGGCGTTACGCGGTCTCGGCGACGCCCGAGATCGGCGAGAACACCGCCGAGGCCGTATCTTTCACGCCGAACACGACCTACGACCGCTCCATCACCCGCGGCTTCTTCAAGCAGGTCGCCAATCTCGCCGCGGCGAAAGGCGACAATGCCGCGCGGGACCGCTTCCTGAAAATCGCCTCTTCGCTAGGTAAACCCAATCTCGACGCGCGGGGACTCTATCTGCTTGACGCGAAAACGCCGCTTAAGGTCAGCCACCGCCATCCCTCCCATCTCCACGATGTCTTCCCGTACTTCGACGTGGAACCGGGGTCGGATGCCCGCGCGGCCTACGCGGCATACGTCGCGCTCGGCCGCGGCAAATGGGCCGGCCACACCTTTGTCGAATGCGCCTGCAAGGCGGCGGCGCTCGGAGACGGCGAAGAGGCGCTTTTCTGCCTGAACGAGTTTGCGGACCACTATGTTTCCCGCAACGGGTTCTACATCAACTATTACTATGAAATCGCCGTGCGCCCCGACCGGACGCCGAGCGACATCTTCACGCTGGAGGGGAACCTCGCCCTCGCGCGCGGCGTGCAGGAAATGCTGCTCGCCGGACGCGCCGACGCGATTGCCGTCTTCCCGGCGCTCCCGAAGGCGTGGAACGGCAAGGAGATCTCGTTCCGCGATCTTTTAGTCCCGGGCGGCCACCGCGTTTCGGCGAAGCGCGCCGCGGACGGCACGATCACCGGTTCGGCGAAGGGCTTTTCCGCCGTGACGACAAAGATCATCCTTCCGGGCGGCCAAAGCCGGGAAGTGACCCTCAGACCCGGCCAAGACACAGTGTTCGAGGGACGATGAAGATAAAGGCGAATCGTCTTTTGCCATTGCCGCGCGCTCCCAAATGGGTTATATAATAATGGGAATTGAAAGGAATGGTGGGCAGTTATGCACGTTAACAAACAAGTGGCCGCGTTCATGCGACAATTCCCGTTCGAGGGTCTGACCTTCGACGATGTGACGCTGGTGACGCGATATGCAGATTTTCTGCCGGATGATTCTTCTCTGGTCACAAGGTTCACGAGCCGTATCACCCTTAATATACCCTTCGTCAGCGCGGCCATGGACACCGTGACCGAAGCCGGCATGGCTATCAGCATGGCTATGCTCGGCGGCATCGGCGTGATCCACAAGAACCTGCCGCCAGAGATTCAGGCGCAGCACGTCAGCCGCGTTAAGCACCACCTGAACGGGCTGATCATGAAGCCTGTGGTTTTCCGGGCGGGCGACACGCTGGATTACATCCGCAATCACCGCGCTGAGCACAACCTGTCTTTCAGCGGTTTCCCGATTTTAGACGACCAAGGCCGGCTGGCGGGGATCGTGACCTCCAGCGACATGCGCTTCGCGCGTAAGACGGCTGTCAAGGTCTCTGAGGTGATGACCACCAAGGTGATCACGGCCGCGCCGGGCACGACCCTTGAACAGGCTTACAACATAATGATGGAGAACAAGATCGGCAAGCTGCCGCTGGTGGACAACGATAACCGGCTGGTCGGACTGTACGCCTTCACGGACGTGCTGGAACTGGTGGAGAACGCCCAGCCGCTGTACACGCGCGACAGCCGGTACCGTCTGCGCGTGGCGGCGGCGGTCAGCGCTGAAGACCACGAGCGGATGGAGCAATTGGCTGAGAAAGAGGTGGATGTCGTGGTTGTGGACAGCGCGCACGGACATTCAAAGGGTATACTCGATATGGTCGCGTGGATCAACGCGCATTATCCTGAAATAGATGTGGTCGGCGGCAATGTGGCCACGGGCGACGGCGCGCTGGCGCTGGTCAAGGCCGGTGCCCACGCGGTCAAGGTCGGCATCGGGCCGGGCTCGATCTGCACCACCCGCGTGGTCTGCGGCGTGGGCATCCCGCAGGTCACGGCGGTCTACAATGCGGCGCAGGCGGTGGGCGACGCGGTGCCGGTGATCGCGGACGGCGGCATCCGGCTCTCCGGCGATGTGCCCAAGGCGCTGGTCGCGGGCGCGGACACCGTGATGCTGGGGTCGATCCTGGCCGGCACTGACGAGAGCCCCGGCGAGAAGATCATCCACGAGGGGCGTCACTACGTGGTTTACCGCGGCATGGGCAGCCTCGCGGCTATGAAGGAAGGCAAGGGCAGTCGGCAGCGCTACGGGCAGGACAATGCCAAGGACGACGAGCTGGTTCCGCAGGGCATCGAGGGCATTGTGCCGCTGGCCGGTTCGGTCAAGAAGATCATGACCCAGTTCTGCGGCGGCCTGCGCTCGGCGCTCGGCTACAACGGCGCGCGCACGATTGAAGAGCTCAAGCGCGAGGGCTATTTTTACCGCGTCTCCAACGCGGGTGTGCGCGAGGCTCACCCGCATGACGTCAAGATCATCAAAGAGGCCCCCAATTACCGTTCGTGACACAGGGAGTCCGATGGCTGACGCTCCGACGGGCGGGAAAAGCGATCCCCTGCCCGGCACCTTCGAGCTTTTAAGCGAAGACCGGCACACCGGCGCGCGGACAGGGCGGCTGTGGACGGCGCGCGGTCCGGTGGACACGCCTGTTTTCATGCCGGTGGGCACGCAGGCCGCGGTCAAGGCGCTGGAGCCGCGCGATCTGGAGGCCCTGGGCGCTTCCGTCATTCTGGGCAACACCTACCACCTGCTGCTGCGTCCGGGCATGGAGGTTATGGCCGCGTGCGGCGGGCTGCACGATTTCATGGGTTGGCGCGGCCCGATCCTGACCGACAGCGGCGGCTTCCAGGTTTTCAGCCTGAACAAGCTCCGCAAGATCAACGAGCGCGGGGTGGAGTTCCGGTCGCACATCGACGGGGCTAAATTCTTTCTGGGGCCGGCCGAGGCCATGGCGGCGCAGCGCATTCTCGGCTCGGATATCGCCATGTGTTTCGACGAGTGCATGCCGTATCCTTGCGATGAACAATACGCTTGTAACTCGGTGGGCAAGACCCTATCATGGGCAGCTCAATGCCTTGAGCAGGAGCGCGCGCCGGGTCAGATGGTTTTCGGCATCGTGCAGGGCGGCGAATACGCGGCTTTGCGAGAGCGCTGCGCCAGGGAGCTTGCCGCTATGGTTTTCGACGGCTATGCCGTGGGCGGCGTCAGCGTGGGCGAGCCGGAGGACGTGATGCTGCGCGGCGTCGAAGACGGCACGCGCTGCCTGCCGCCGGATCGACCGCGGTATGTGATGGGGCTGGGCGACATGTTCCAGATGTGCGAGTCGGTCGCGCGCGGGGCGGACATGTTCGACTGCGTGATCCCCACGCGCGTGGCGCGCCACGGCACGGCTTACACGCGCAAGGGGTCTTATCCGGTCAAGGGCGGCTCCTACAAGGCTGACCTGCGCCCTGTGGAGGAGGGCTGCGGCTGCTATTGCTGCCGCAATTTCTCGCGGGCGTATGTGCGGCACTTGTTGAATGTCGGCGAGATACTGGGGGTGCGTCTGCTGACCATCCATAACATGCACAGGTATTTGGAGTTCATGCGCGAGATGCGCGACGCGATCAACGCCGGCTGCTTCGGCGAGTGGCGCCGGGAACTGGCGGCGGCGCTGCGTCCGGACGGGTTGAAATCGCGGGGTTGAGTTTTTAGAGCTGTCTATAAAGAAAGAGGAGTTGATTATGAGTTCGTTAACGTTTTTGGCGCAAGCGGCACAGGGCGGCGCGGGCGGGTTAGGCGGCATGCTGCTGCCGATGGTGCTGGTTTTCGGTATTTTCTACTTCATGATGATCCGTCCGCAGCAGCGCAAGGAGAAGGAGCGGCTGCGCATGATCGCGGAACTGCGCGCCGGCCAGCGCGTGATGTTCGCGGGCGGTTTCATTGGTGTGATCGTAGAGGCGCGCGAGAGCACCTTCGTGGTGGAGATCGCCCCCAAGGTGCCGGTCGAGATCGCCCGCGGCGCGGTTTCGCGCGTCTTGAAAGAGGGCGAGGCCGTCGTGATGGACGAAAGCGGCAAGTGAGCGGCCAGTTCCAACTGAACTGAAGCGCGCCTGCGAGTGACAGGCCAGACCTGATTTGATAAAATCATCATTGCAATGAGCAAAAAACCCACACAGTTTGATTTCTGGTTCGCCGTCAACAGCACGGAGATCGTGGTGCCGCCGAAACGGCACATCGAGACTTTCGGCAACACCATCATCAACTACCATATGGTAAGCGAGCTGATGGACTCGGTGGGCAAAGTGCGTGTGCGCGAGGGGCGGATGCAGGCACTGCGGCCGCAGATCATCACGCCCTCGTCCTACTCCACGACAGTCATGGAAGGTTTCGGCGAGCAGGCCCGGCAATATCTGGAGTGGCTGAAAGAGCACGAGGACTCGGTCCGCATATTGCGCTACGGCTACACCTTGAAACAGGAGGCTTTCAGCGAGCAGGTCCTGACCGACACGCCCGAGGCGGTCTTGGAGCGCGTCAAGCAGAGCCTGACCGACAGCAAGGATCCCTTCCGAGCCCTGATCAAAGGCGTGGACGACCCCTGGGACGTCTGTCTGGTCAAGCTCTTCTGGAACGTGATCCAGAACTCGGCGCAGGCCAATATCCGAGAGCTGCAGGAGCGGCGCATGTTCGAGATTGAGGACGGCGTTCCGGCGGGGTTGCGCGAAGAGGTAGAGAAGGGTTTTCAGGCCGCGGCCCAGGACTCCAGCCTGATCAAGCCCTTGGGGCGACTGCTGCAGGAGAACGGCCTGTTCGAGAGATACCAAGACCGCTTCTTCAGCCTGGTCAAAGGCCGTATTTGACGCGGGGGCAGACCGCCTGTCGACCGCGCCGGGCACAGGCAGGCTATTAAATGCCGAGACCGCGGATGAACGAGTATGTGGGTGTTTGAGTGCGTGAGTGCCCGCATACACGCGGATGCACACGGATTTTTGTAAACTGTAATTCGAAAGCTGATAATTTTGTCTGAACCTAAAAAGAGGGCGCGGTAATTACGATGACCATCACTGAAAAAATACTGGCCCGCGAATCGGGCGCTAAAATCGTCGCTCCCGGCGACAACATCTGGGTCAACGCGGGCATCCTGCTGACGCATGACGTCTGCGGGCCGGGAACCATCGGCATTTTCAAACGCGAGTTCGGCGAGTCGGCCAAGGTCTTCGATACGG
>JAQWAM010000111.1 GCA_028707675.1 Kiritimatiellia bacterium
GGGATTGACCGCGCCGGGCTGCTTAAGCTGTTTGCCGAGGAGATGGATGCGGGTTTGGCGGGCCGCAAATCTTCGCTGATGATGATACCTTCGTTCATCGCGATCGACCGCCCGGTCAAGACCGGAACGCCGGTGGTGGTGCTGGACGCGGGCGGCACGAACCTCCGCGCGGCTGTCGTGACGCTGGACGGTAAAGGCGGGGCGGAGATCGGCGATTTTATGAAGAGCGAGATGCCCGGCACGAAAGAGGAGATCGGGGCCGAAGCGTTTTTTGAAGCTTTCGCCGATTTCGTCATGCCGTTAGTGGAGCGTTCGGGCAACATCGGTTTCTGCTTTTCATACGCGGCGGAGGTTACGCCGGAATGCGACGCGCGGCTGATACGCTGGAGCAAGCAGATCAAAGCGCCGGAAGTGGAAGGCCGGTTGATCGGAGCTGGACTCAAACGCAAACTGGCCATGCGCGGGCATGAGCGCAACGTGGTGATCCTTAACGACACGGTCGCCACGCTGCTGGCGGGCAAGAGCGCGGGTGACGCGCGCGGCTACTCGGCGTACGTCGGGTTCATTCTGGGAACCGGCACCAACACGGCCTATGTCGAGCACAACGCCCGTATAACCAAACGCGATGATATATGTCCTGAAGGTTCGATGGCCATCAACGTCGAGTCAGGTTCCTTCGGACGCGTGCGGCAGTCCGCATTCGACAAGACACTGGACGAAGGCACTCAAGATCCGGGTTATTACATGTTCGAAAAAATGATTTCCGGGGCGTATCTCGGCAAACTCGGTCACATCGTCCTGAAAGCGGCGGCCGACGAGGGCTTTTTCACGCCCGCGGCGGCGGCGCTGCTGGAGCGGTGGGAGACGATTTCCAGCAAGCGCCTTGACGATTTCTGCGGCAATTCTCCCAAGCCTGACAACCCCTTTTTGGCAAAGGATTTCAGCGACGCCGACCGCGCTGCGATCATCACTCTTTGCGGTCCGCTTTATGAGCGCGCGGCAGTGCTGACGGCTGTCAATCTGGCTTCGGCGATCATCAAGACCGGCGAGGGTCATGACCCCGCGCGGCCGGTCTGCGTCAACGTTGACGGCTCTACATATTACAGGACTTTGACCGCCGATTTCCAGAATCGTGTGCGGCGGGAGCTGAAAGATCTGTTGGAGCCGATGGGTATCGCGTATGAGCTGGTTCGCATTGACGACTCGCCAGTGATCGGCGCGGCGGTGGCGGGCTTGATGTTGTGAAAAGAGGCCTCATGAGTCGGGGGAAAGGGTTCAAGCTAACGCTCAACTTCCAAGCTACAGGAAAGTATGCGCTTATATCGAATAGTTATGACGATAATGGTGTCTGTCTGCGCGGCGGTGGCGCGGTCGGAGACTATGGATCTCGGTGAGGTCTTCGGCAAGGCAGATAGCTGGTCGCTTGATGCTGAAGCCTTTTTGGGCGATTATCAGAGGTTCGGATTCCGTTTCCTTGACGGCAAGGGCAGCGCGATGTCGTCCGACAAGGAGAAATTGCGGTTTTTGGGTCAGCCGGTTTTCGAGGCGCGCGCCTACTTCGCGGCGTCCTCGCTGAGCCGGATCGAGATATCGGTATACAACAAGGGCGACGCGGGCGCCAAAGACCGCGAGGCATTTGACGCTTTGGCGGACAAGACCAAGTCAGACATAAGCGGTCACTTGCGGGACAGCGGCATGACCGGAAAGACCACCAGCGAGCGCGCCAATTACGTGGTCAGGCGCCACCAGTGGGTCAAGCGCACGCCGGGCGTTCAGTTGGAATGGGCTTATGTCGAGCCGCACCGTTCGGGCGGCAGGAACGTGGAGTACGGGGCGGAATACATCAAAGTGGTGATGGTGCCGATCAAAAAGGGCGGAAGCCGCATGACCGCTATCACGGGCGGCATGCGGGCAACCCGCGCGAAGAGCGGCAGAACCGTCAAGGAAAACGTGAAGCGCGAAGCCAACGGGGACGTCTGGATTGAAAACGTGCCGATGGTCGACCAAGGTCAGAAAGGGTATTGCGCGGCAGCATCCTCGGAGCGCGTGTTGCGTTATTACGGGTTAACGATAGACCAGCACCAGATCGCGCAGCTTGCCGAGACCGCGGCTGCGGGGGGCACCACGCTCGAGGGCATGGCCGCGGCCGTGGGCAAGGTCGGGCGGCAGTTCCAGCTCGACAAGCGGGATCTGATCTCGATCGACTCGGGCGGAAGTTTCGAGCGCAGCGAGCACGCGAAACAGCTTGACCGGTATAACGCCGCGGCCAAGAAAAAAAAGGCGGCCGTGATAGACTGGCAAGAGTTCACCAGCAATCATATGGTGGACATGCAGGCGATTTGGCGGGCTATGGATCCTGCGATTTTGCTGGATGCCAAAAGCGCGGAGCGGCAGGGCATGAAGCAGTTTGTCAGGAATATAAAGACGTATGCCGAGCAGGGGGTGCCGCTGCTGTGGTCGTGTCTGGTGGGCATGTATCCGGAAGAGCCGGAACTTGGGCAGCCCGGCGTTTACGGCCATGTGCGCCTGATCATCGGCTACAACGAAAAGAGCAACGAGCTGCTCTATTCGGACTCATGGGGGCCGCGCCACGCCTTGAAGCGGCTGCCGCTGGATCAGGCGTGGGCGATGACCAAGGGCTTGATCGTGCTCAAGCCGCGGGATGTGAGGTGACGAGAGAATTCATGCTAAGTCTAAGTATGGGGGGCGAGCGTCCCCGCGAGCCGTTCGGGATAGAGCGTGTGAGTGAGTGTGGGTGATTGACGCTGGGGGGCGAGCGTCCCCGCGAGCCGTAAAGAATTTCTGCTGAAACATCCGGAGGCGAATGATGAAAACGGTGTCGTTCAGAATCGGGAGCGCAGTTCTTTTTTCCGCGTCACGCGCGGCTTGGCTGTGTGCCGGTATGGCCGTCTGCGCTGTCTTGCAGGTTTGCGGAGTTCCGCTCTCCGAGCGCGAGGCGCTCGCACGACTGGCCGTCTGGATGCGGGATCATCCGGTGATGGGCGTAGCCGCGGGCAGGCAGGTCAAGTCCGTGGAGTCTTTTTCCGCTGACGGGACCGCATATCACCTTTATGTGGTGTCTTTTGCTCCCTGCGGTTATGCGGTGCTAAACAGCGACGACCGTTTGCCTCTGGCGGTGGCGTTCAGCGCGTCCTCTAAAGTCAGTTTGGCAGACCGCCCCGACAACAGTTTTCGTGCCGTGCTATTGGCGCAGTCGGGGCTGACCGGGCAAAAACTGGCGAGTTCGGGACCTGCGGACGACCCGGTTGTCAATTATCTGCCGCCCGCAAAGGAAGGGAAGCAGAGTGTTGAGCAATACGGGCCTTATCTGGAGACCCTGTGGGATCAATGCTATCCGTATAATCTCGATTGTCCTGACACTACGAACGCGATGGTTGGTTATAACGGTCGTGTGCCGACAGGATGCGCCCCGACGGCTTATGCCCAGGTGCTTCGTTATCACCGCTGGCCGCTTTACGGTCATGGTTCACACAGCTACACGGATGCCGCAGGCAGCGTGACTGGAACACACAGCGTTGTTTTCTCAAATCAGTTGGATTGGGACGTAATGCAGATTGCGTACGACCCTTGGGTTGTGTCAGGTCAAGAAGGCGACACGGCTGTTGCAGACCTGATGTACCGGCTGGGGGTGGCCGCCGAAGCCGATTATGAGAGCGGCGGGACATCGTCGAGCATTCAGACGCTAGGCGAGCGCATCAATACATATCTTTATTTTGAGCAGCCTGTCTACGCGAATAATCAGGCTGCGCTTTTGCCGGATTTGCAGGAAGATTTGACCAATGGTTATCCTGCCGTGGTGGCGATCCCAGGGCATGCGATAGTGGCGGACGGTTTGCTTGACTACTTCGGTGATATTTCATATCACCTGAACTACGGATGGGGCGGATACAATAACGGCTGGTATGCTGCCGGCGATGTTAACGGATCAGCGCTTGCTTACGGTTGCACATCGATCCGCCCGAAGCTGATGGCCTTTCCTCGGGATATGGTGGTTAACGCGGTAGATGACGAGCCTGTGAATCTGGAATGGATTTTGCCGTTCAAGCGGGAGGCGGAGGCGGCCAGTCTGTTGATTAAGCGTTTGTCACCGCAAAGCGGAGCATGGAGTTCCGCTGCCGATGACCTGGAACATGCGGTTGTAAACGGATGGTCGGTGCAGAGCGGAGGTCGGAACGGAGACTGCTGGTATACCGGGCCGAATGGCGTGACATCCCTAACGCTTACCGATGAGTTCATTCCCGCTTCCGGCACCACGTTGAATTTCTGGATTAAGTTTATGCTTGGCTCGGCCACATTCACTGTCGCTGTCTCGGCCGATGGAGGCGAGACCTTCACGACACTTTTCGAAACTAATAACAATCCGGTGGCCTCTTGGCACTATGTTCAGACCGGACTCGGGACTTACACCGGGCAGCGGGTCTTGATCCGTTTCGCCTTGGGCAACGGCTCCTGTTACGCTGGCGGAGGCGTCTGGCTGGATGATCTGAGCTTGTCGTCGGGGGCATGGAGCCGCTGGACGGATTTCGCGCAGGACAGCACGCTTGCTGCCTACCGTTTTTCCGAACAACGGACGCTGCTGGACGAATGCGCCGATTTCTCGGTTTTTGAGTTGACCACCCAAGACCCTGTTTATACCCAAGACTGGACGGTAGATGCCGCGGGCGGAGTCAGCAACTGTTTCTTTAAAGCCGTTCCCGAATATACAGGAGACAAATATCATCTGACCAGCCGCTCGCCAGTAACGCCCACCAGCGCGACTCGCCTGCTGTTTCGCTGGCAACGGCTACTATACACCGACATGTTCCGGGTGTTGATCTCATCCGACCGATCCAACTTCACGGAAGTCTGGAGCGCGGCGGCGTTCTCTGACTGGACTGAGCAAGCAATCCCTCTGGGAGCTTATGCCGGTCAGCCGATTTATATAAGACTGGAATATGTCGGCGGGGGTTATTATGACGGAGGGGGCGTGTGGATCGACAAGGTCTGGCTGCAGGAGGCGCAGCTCCCCGAAATTGAATACCAGCCGGTACACTACACTGAACTTGAACCGCTGGCGGCAGGCAGCTACACGCTGGCGGCGGCTGTGGCGGACACGAACGGCGCATGGCACGCCTTAGGGCCAGCGTTCACGCTGACGGTGCAACCGCGCTACACATATCGCGAGGAAGGGGACGGCAGCGTCACCATCACCAGTTATGTGGCTGACGGCGTCCGCCTGGCCTTGCCATCCGAGTTGGACGGCATGACGGTTTCGGGCATCGCGACCGGCGCGGTCAGCAGCGCGGCATTGGAAAGCGTCCTGATTCCGGGAACGGTCACAAACATCGAGGCCGGAGCCTTCGCGGGATCGGATTTATTGGAGCGAGTGTTTTTCGCGGGGGACGCGCCAACGGCTCCAGGCACATTGTTTGACGGTATGTCCCTGACCGTGTATTACCTGCCGGGCGCGTACGGGTGGGGCGCCACGTTCGGGGGGCGGCCGACCGTGTTGTGGAACCCGGCGATTCAGTCCGGCGCGACTTTCGGTTTCAGCGCGGGAAGTTTCGGCTTTCAGGTTTCAGGCACGGCGGGCATACCGGTGCTGATCGAGGCGGTCGACAACCTTTCCACCGGCATATGGGATGCTGTGATTGATACGGCGCTGGACGGCAGCGGTTTCCTGAATTTCTCGGATACCGCATCCGCCGGGGCGCTCGCGCGTTTCTACCGCATTAACTTTCCGTGATGCGGTTCGGCTG
>JAQWAM010000112.1 GCA_028707675.1 Kiritimatiellia bacterium
GACAGATCAAACCGCACCGGCGCCGCCGGCTATCTGAGCGCCGGCCCCGCGATCAGCGGCACATCGTCATGGCGCCCGATGTTCGCGATGTTCACGGCCGCGCCGGACATAGCCGAATTACAGATGCACCTGACCATGGACAGCCAAGGCACACTGAAGCATGACGGAACTTTTCTGGCCGAGTGCTTGGAAGCTTATGTGGGCGAACCGACCACGACGCCGATGAAGGCGGACACCTTGGACATTTGGCAGGTCGACCCGGTCGTGAAAGTCTTTCACGAGACACCGGCGCCGGAAGGCCGCTCCGCGTTCCGCGCCGTCATAGCCTTGGCCCGCAACGAGGAGGAGCCGCTGCAGTTGGCCGTGCGCGCCGGGCGCGACATCCCGAGTTTGCGCGTGGAGGTCGAAGCCCCCGGCAACGCCTGCGGCCAGACCCTCGATGATTTCAGCGTCGGGCGGGTCGGTTACGTTCCGGTCGATCACCGTACAGCCTACTACAACACACGCGCCCCGGCATGGGAGCTTAAGTTTCCGGCAGGATCGGGATCGTCTGACGGATGGCCCGGCTGGTGGCCGGATCCGATCATACCTTCCTCCGGCGGCAGCCTGACCGCCAACCGCACACAAGCCTTCTGGCTTTCGTTCAGGGCCGGGTTGCGGACGCCACCGGGCGTTTACAAGGGCACGGTCAAACTCATCTCGGGAAAGCGCGTTCTTAAACGCTTCCCTTTCAACGTCACCGTCTGGGACTTCAACCTGCCTGAAAAGCCCGCCTGCGCCGCGATCTATGACGTGCGCCTTACCCCGCACTGGCTCGCGGACGGTCGTGGCTACGCCGAGCAGTATGACCGCATTGCGAAATTCATGGCCGGTAAAAAGGTCAGCCCCGACCGGTTCAGGGCTGAGCTGGCCTTCAAGCGCGGCGCGGACGGCAAGGTCACATGCGATTTCACGGATCACGACCGCGCCGCCGGCGACAGCGTCTGGTTCACAACCGACGGACAGATGTGCACCGACACGCCCTACTGCGCCGTCGAGCGCCTGCTGCCGCATTACTGCTTCAAGTACGGCGCGGAGGCTTATGAGTTCTGGGGGGTAAGCTGGTTCACCTACGACCCCTGGCGCTTCGGCTGGCACAGCTACATCCGCCAGAGCAGCACACCTGGCGAATCATACCATGTCCGCTACCCCAACGGCGACGGCTACCTGCTCTATCCGGGTTTGCCGGTCGGCGTTGACGGCCCGGTCACCTCCGTGCGTCTGGAGGCGGCGCGCGACGGTGTCGAAGACCACGCTTATCTGACGCTGCTGAAGTCCCACGCCGAAAGCGGCGCCGACCCCGAGGCCGCGGCGCTGCTCCGGGAGTTCGCGGCACTGCTCGATATACCCAACGCCGGGGGCCGCTATTCCACCAAGATTTTGCCGGACCCCTCGCGACTCGCCGCTCTCCGACTGCGCGCCGGCGCCGCGCTGCAAAAGCGGGCGCGCGTCATGTCGAAGGTGCCGCAATGATTGAATTCCGCAACATCGGCTTGCGCTACGGCACGCAGGAAATCCTGTCCGACGTCACTTTCCGCGTCAACAAAGGAGAGCGCGTCGGCATTGTCGGTCTAAACAGGGTCAGGTCTAAACAGGGTCAGACCTAGAAACTAGATTTTACGGTCTAAACAGGGTCAGACCTAGAAACTAGATTTTAGCCTGCATTATGGTCTCGCCTTTTCGCTTTGTGCCCGACTTTCAGACGCTGAAGGAGTTTTCGCTCAGCGGCGGCGAGTTCCGGCTCCCGCGCCAGCGCCGTTTTCGCCCGCTTCCGAGCCTTCTCGGAACCGCTCGTCGCAGAAAAAGGGTTGCCGCAAAGCGTTCAGCGACGTCCGCGACATAGTCTGAAAGCGGTTGCCAGCGATGACCTCTGAAATCACGTACCCACCGGGCGGCTGAACGCCCGTATCGCGCGTCGCGTGTTTTGCGTCCGATCGTAGCCTCGACTTCAATCGGCAACAAGGAGGCTTTGACGCGGCGGGCTTTTGTTGACGGCCGGACGCTCATGCAAAAACGGCAGTAAGAGGGGTGATTTCGGGTGTCCGATCATGCGCCTCGATTTTTAAGTGCCTGATCGCTTTCATGGCAATAGGATAGCACCTGCGTTTCAATAATGGCAACCGCGAACTGATATCGCAGTTTGTAATGAATATAGGCACTCATTCCAGAGAAGATCCGTTTTACGTTTCGGTGCGCCCGAACTGCAGTCTTGCAATATACCGACAATGTAGGTACTATGTATTCCATGAAGCGGGTGCGTTTCGAATGGGACAGGCGTAAGAATGCCAATAATTTTAAGAAACACAGCGTGACCTTCGCGGAGGCGCAAAGTGTGTTCTGCGATGAATTGGCCGTTGAGTTCTATGATGTCACATATTCGGAAAGGGAAGACCGGTTTCTGTTGTTGGGCTTGAGCTTGAGTCTAAGGGTCTTGCTGGTGTGCTACTGCCAGCGCGGAGAAGGCTCTGTGATACGAATTATCTCCGCACGAAAAGCTACTACTAAAGAACGCGGGTTTTACCCGGGAGGTTAAAAATGAAAGCGGAGTACGATCTTTCAACAATGAAGAGTCGCCCGAATCCTTATGCGAAACGGTTGAAGAAGCAGATGACCATTCGCATGGGAACAGACGTGATTGCCTATTTTAAGAATATGGCAGAAGAGGTTGGTGTTCCTTACCAGAATCTTATTAACCTCTATCTGCAAGATTGCGTTAGAAAGGGTCGTAAACTCGACATGCGTTGGGCCTGAACGTTGGGATCTCGCCGCTGGAACCCAGCGAATCCCCGCGAGGCACAATGAATTTCCCCCTGCTAGCGCAGGTCGTTCATCGCTGAAAATTCATTATGTCGAGACATGAATTTGTCTATTGTCAAATCACGTACCGGTTTAACGCTGGAAATTTAATGAATGACAAACGGTTTTTTGCACTCTGAACAAATCACCCGAGTGTTAACCAGATTTTTTGCGCAGCCCAGCAAGGCCCCGCATTCCGGACACACCACCACATCATTTTCAGTGTCCAAAGGAGGTTTCGGATATAGCGTGATCGGCGTAGCCGCGTTTGTTTCTGAGGCAGGCAAATACATGGATCCGCCAACCAGCTTTCGCGCACGCTCTCCCTGCTGTTTGCGTTTACCCACAAACACGTACCTGACCCATGTCACCCTGAATGATGTTAAAAACCATATGACCAAAATAACAACGCATCCAACTGCCAGACCAACCAGCATCGTGCGTTTTCTCGCGGCGGCTTTTTGTTTTTTAAGCAGTTTCTGATGAAGTTCCTTGGCGTGCAGCTCGAAATCTTTTTTCAGAGGGGATTCAGGGTTTCCTGCCAGGAAGGCATTTATCTCTTCCAGAGCGATTTGTTTGTCGGACAGCGCGCGTATTTTTTCAAAAAGCGCCTTGTGTTCCGTGATTGTTTTTTGGGCAGCCGCCTCAGCTTCTTTTCGCAAGCCGGCGGCCTGCTTGTCGACTTCGTCTTTCAGGCCGAACAGCAAATCGAGGTTAAAAGCCTTCTCATGTCTTTTTATCGCGTCCGCAAGCATCTCCTGCTGTTTGAAAAGATCAGTCATTTCACAGATTTCCAAAAACGAGTTCTCGCAATCTATGGCCATATTAAGGAGTTTGGCGGTGTTTTCGCATACAGTCGCCAGCGCGCTTTCCGCTACCGCTGTACTGATGCCTTTGGCAACGCCGTTGCAGGAGGGGCAACGGACGTTTACCATCCGTGCTTTCTTGGGTTCGCCGTAACACACCGGGCACCGGCCGGTTCCCCTGCAATTGGAGCAGGGAATTGTAATTTGCGGAATTGCCGAAGGTGCGCTTGAAGCGCGCGCGTAGTTTCTCTGGCGTGACCGGTAAATGACATTCCCGCCCGGGTTATAGAATGTGGTTGAGCTTTGAATATGGTTGCCCCGCGGCACAGGCCCTCGCAGGCCGACGCCTCCGTGCCGCACCCGGCCTGTGCCTCCGCATTTGTTGCACTGCCCCGAGTTTAAGCAGGACGAACATGCACTGACGCTCTGCTTTTGTACAACGCCGAGCCCTTTGCAGGTAGGGCAGGGATCCGGGAACAGAGACAACGCCCGCATCTGCCGGGCGATGTCAGAGTCGGGGTAGCGCGTCAAAATCGCTTTATAGCCGCCCTGACACACGGACGCCCGGTTCTCCTTGCCCATGTGTAGCGTGTAAATCGCCATGCAGTGTGTGACCACCGCCTCGTGATCATCGGAACGAGCGGTCTCGAAAATTACCTGCAAAGCGTTGGTGTCGGAATAACTTTGCTTGTACTGCGCGACAGCGTCGAGGATATACGGATATTTTGTTTCCTCGGCACAAAGCGACATACATACGCAGGAGCATACAAACACGGGGACATATTTCATGGCATATCCTTTTCATGTGATAAGAACATATAATCAAGATATTTTTGGGGAGGCAAGTAAAAATTTGTTCGGGTTTTTGCCGATTTGCCGATAAATAATTTGTTCTCAAGGTCAGTGCCTAGCATTAAGGGCAAACCCGCAGGGCTCGATTAAGTTTCCCGCTAACTTAACTGAGCATTGTGACGGGATGACAAATTTTGACGGGGATAAGACGCGGGTTATTGGGCGGCGGTTTCTTTGAGGGATTTTGGGGATCGGCCGGCCTTGTTCCTGCAAGACGGCCTTGAGGTATTTCTCGATGCATTGCTGCGCGTGATAACAGACCGCGCCAGGCGAAGGCTGCTTCCGGACGCGGCTTTCGCGCTCGGAAACAGCGGCGTACTCTTCCGCCTTCGCGACCCACTCAAGCGTAATTTCGCGAACGCTCATAGAGTGGCACTCCGGTCTTAAAGATCGTCACCAACGCCATGTCATGCGACGCGAGCCGCCGCGAGACCTCCTCGGGCCGCCGGACAAGGATGTCCAAGGGGAACTGGCGCGGGAGCGTGCGGTCGATCTCGATCTCCTGCTCCACGTCGCGCTTCTTGTCGTGGTTCATGACCACCAGCAAATCCACAACACGCAGATTACCTGTCCCGTTTTGCACCGGGAATGAACGAATTGATTCCATCGTGGATGTCCGGCTTGTGCTTACAGGCCGAGGACCACCATGTCTGGAGCGACGTGCCGGAAGTGCCGGACATTGAGGGTGTAGATTTCCGTGCAACGACAGAGCCTGGCAGTCTGTGCATGCAAAGCATCGTAGATCCCACCGCCACTAACCCCTTTCGCCGGTGCCGAACCGATCGTTTTGCGATATTCCGCAACGCACATGGGCTGGACATCGAGGCGTTCAGCCAAATCTTCCACCATCGGTGTGTTCTCCGCTGCCGCATGGCTGTCACGGCCTCGCCGCTGTCCCAATTCTTCGGCAATGGCCCGGAATACACCAACCGCCCGCGTTTGCGCGTTGTCGCGCCAAGGGCCGGCGCCGGAACCGTGATCAGGGCGGCATTATCCACGACCTCGACGTTGACCGCCATGCGCCCGGCAATCCCGATCGCTTCGCGGATACTCTTGGGCAGCACCAATCGTCCAACTTCGTCCATTGAGATGGTTGCTTTCATGGGAATAGATTACCAACTACCACTAAGATGGCAAGAACGAACAGGGCGGAACGCCTCTTGACCCACCGGCCGCGTAGATTACCTCTCCCGTTGTGCACCCCGGATCGCGCCGCTGGAGCCCGCGGTCTCCGCGGAAGCAGAGGA
>JAQWAM010000113.1 GCA_028707675.1 Kiritimatiellia bacterium
CTTCAAAAAATGCGTGGTGTACCTGGATCCCGCGGAGTTCAAGAGCACCTGGCTGGGCAACAAGGCGGTCTACCGCACACGCATGGCCATGGCCGACGGCGGCGAGCTGCTGATCCTGGCGCCGGGCGTGAAAGAGTTCGGCGAGGACGCGCAGATCGACGCCCTGATCCGCAAGTACGGCTATTTCGGTACGCCGAAGACGCTGGAAGCCGTGAAAGCCAACGCGGATTTGCAGGAGAACCTCGGTGCGGCTGCGCATCTGATTCACGGCTCGTCCGAAGGGCGTTTCGGTATCACCTACGCGCCGGGGCACCTGACGCGCGAGGAAATCGAGGGAGCGGGCTTCAAGTATGCCGACGTTAAGGCGATGATGGCGCGCTACAACCCGGAAATGCTGAAAGACGGCATAAACGTGATGCCCGACGGCGAGGAGATTTTTTACATCAGCAATCCCGCGATAGGCCTTTGGTCCGTGCGGGAAAGGTTCCAATAGCAGGTATGCTAAGAAATGACAAAAAGCCTAAGCTGAAAGCCAGACGCAACAAGCCAGAATATCGTTTTGGCTTTCGTGAAAACCCAGCGACGGCTGCATATCGGCATCCGTTATGTGACGGACGACGAACAGCAGGGCATTTCACTTTGGTTTCGTTGTTTTCCGGTTGCGGCGGCATGGATTTGAGTTTTATCGGCGGCTTCAATGTGTTGGGGAAAAAGTATCCGTCACTTCCTTTCGACATTTTGGGTGCTTATGACTTTTTGCCTGATGCTGTCGAATGCCACAAATTGAATCTCGGCGATTATGCTTGTCTGGCTGATTTGAAAGAAATCCCAGTGTCGGCCATCCCCGCCGCCGACATTCTTACCGGAGGGTTTCCTTGCCAAGATTTTTCCTCATCCGGCCCTAAAACGGGATTCAATGGAAAGCGGGGAAAGCTTTATGAGGTGCTCGTTGAGTATATGCGTGTTCATCGTCCTAGGCTGGTTGTCGGAGAGAACGTCCCCCATCTCGCACGTTTAAAAGACGGCGCCTATCTGACAGCAATCCTCAAGGCATTTGAGGCCGAGGGTTACCATTTTGATCTTTGGGAACTGTACGCGCCCGACTACGGAGTTCCGCAAAGCCGCCGCCGCCTGTTTTTTGTTGGCGTGCGTGACGATCTTCCCGGTTTCCCTTTGAAACCCGTCCCCACGGCTCGCCACATGACAATTTCGGAGGCTCTTGCTGATTTGGAATCGATCGCCGATGAATCCGTCATCAATCAAAGTCAATTTTTTGTGTCAACAAAAGCGTCGTCAGGGGGCGGCCAAGGTGATCATAAGAACAACCCGAATAAAGTCGCATACTGTATCCGCGCGAATGCTCGTGGCCGGATTCAGTTTCATCACCACCTTGACCGACGGTTAACTGTGAGAGAGTGTGCGCGATTGCAAACTTTTCCAGATCAATTTGTCTTTCCGTTCACAACGCAGCGGAACCTGACGCTTATCGGTAATGCCGTACCGCCAGTGCTGGGGTATCATGTGGCCAAATCGGTCGCGGCCTATTTGGATGCCGTCCAGCCCCGTTCTATGGATGATGCCGTGTCGCATAAAAAAGGATTTTCGCATAACAGGAGCTTTGCCATTCAGGAGACGCTATTTGCATGATACCTGACCATGACCTTGTTGAAACATTTCTGACGCCGGTTAGAATCTGTTCGGCGTATCGACCCGCTTTCGGGAGCTCTAATTCGGAAGGGGTGGATTTACCTGCGTTCCAGAAATTGTACGAAAACGACCCTTTTTACGCATGGATCGGATTAAACGATCCTCTTGTGTACACGGCGCATAAGATGGCGGGAGGTTTGACATCAGTCTACCGACAGATTGGTGTCGGAACAGAGCATCTGCTGAGGGCGATCATTCGTGATTCCCTGGGATTGACGGCAGAAGAAACAACTTGGAGTTATCGTTATCGGAAGCCCAACGGAAAAACCGGAGTCCATAGTCTTGATGCGAAAATTTCGTTCGCAGACTTGTCCGATGCGCAACGCCGAATATTCATCGAATGGATGGAAGTTGTTGGTCCGCATGTTGATCTGACTCCCGCAAAGCGGAAGCGGATACAAGGTGTCGTTTTTGAAATCAGGCAAGGTTATAAAAGCGCGGACTCTAAACGTCAGAATGCGGATTTACGATTCGGCATGAGTGCTTATCAGGAGGGATTGCTTCCTGCATTCATGATTCTGTCGCAGCAGGTCAGTGAGACCGTCATTGATCGATACCGAAAAGACAAAATGGCCGTGTTGACTGGAACATTGGGCGGAGACTCGTTATCATCGACCTTCACATTTTTCAAACAGGTTGTCGGTTTTGACCTCGAATCGTTCTTCAGAAGAAACTCTGAGAAACTCAAAACGGAAACTCTTACCATCATTCAATCTTTGTTATGTGCGAACTAAGAATAAGAATTGGAAAGGAAAAAAAATGTCAGTTCCCTTCAAGGTGGATTTGAACGGCAAGGTGGCGGTGGTGACCGGCGGCGGCGGTGTGCTTTGCGGCGCGATGGCCAGGGCGCTGGCCGAGTGCGGCGCGGCGGTGGCCGTGGCTGACCTCAAGATCGAGTCCGCGCGGCGTGTGGCTGACGAGATCACGGCGGCGGGCGGCAAGGCCTTGGCCGTGGCCTGCAATGCGCTGGAGCGCGAGAGCCTTGAGGCTGCCAACGCCGAGATCGAGAAGACGCTAGGGCCGGTCGCGATCCTGATCAACGGCGCGGGCGGGAACCATCCCAAAGGCACCACAGCCATGGAGTATCTGAACCCCGATGACTTACTAAATGAAAACCGCGACTTCGTGACTTTTTATGATCTCGATCCCAAGGGGGTCGAGTTCGTGTTCAACCTGAATTTCCTGGGTACGCTGCTGCCGACGCAGGCCTTCACCCGCAAGATGGCGCTCGGCCGGTCGGGCGTGATCATCAACGTCTCCTCGATGAACGCCTTCCGCCCGTTGACCAAGATCCCGGCCTACAGCGCGGCCAAGGCGGCGGTCAGCAACTTCACGCAGTGGATGGCCGTGCATATGGCCAAGGCCGGCATCCGGGTCAACGCGATCGCGCCGGGATTCTTCCTGACGGACCAGAACCGCGCGCTGCTGACCAACCCGGACGGCAGCATGACGCCGCGATCCGAGAAAATTCTGGCGCACACGCCGATGGGCCATTTCGGCAAACCGGCCGACTTGATCGGCGCGCTGCTGTGGCTGGTTTCGGATCAGGCGGCGGGTTTCGTGACCGGCGTGGTGGTGCCCGTGGACGGCGGCTTCGCGGCGTACAGCGGCGTGTGATGGCGCCGCGCTTGCGTCACACCCTGGACGAGGCCGTATGCGCCTCGTCACCAACCAACCAGCCATCCGGTCGGGCGTCTGCGGATTTGACACGACCGACGTAATGCAATACAATGAAATCATACAAAGGAGGTAGTGCTATGGAACAAAGTTCTGAAAATAGAAGAGTTGGCGATAAGCCAGACAATCGGACATCTGAAGAACTTATTCGTCTTCATAGATCCCTTTTCCGGCATCATTCACCTTTAAACATGAATAAGGAAACAAGTGTTCCGCCACCGTCTTTCGAGTTCAAGAAGGTGTCGATGTGGGATAATACGCCCTGCACCTATTCGACTAGCACTGACGCAAAGGTTGGCTATGCCTAATTGGGGACAGGTGTTAAAAGAGATGGCGGCGACGACACAACCGCTGGATGCGGTACGTCGCCGTTATTTGGCAAGCCTCGCGGAAAAGCGCGGCAGGAATGTCATCGCTTACTATTCAGGCTGGTTACAGAAGCCGGGATTGTATCAGACCTCCATAAATGACGATGACAAGAATGGCTTCATGGCGGTCATCCACGGCCTTGACCGAGAGAAAGGGCTTGATTTGATTCTCCACACCCCAGGGGGTGACATGGCTGCCACTGAATCTTTAATTGATTATTTACATCGAATGTTCAACGGGGATGTTGTGGCCGTTATTCCCCAGATTGCGATGTCTGCCGGAACGATGATCGCGTGTTCGTGTAGAAAAATCATTATGGGAAAACAGTCCAATATTGGGCCGATAGATCCCCAGTTAAACGGTGTTCCGGCATACGGGGTTATCAAAGAGTTTGAGGACGCCATTGAAGAAATTCAAAAAAAACCGTCTGCTCTCCCCGTGTGGCAAATGATCATCGGGAAATACCATCCAACTTTTTTGGGGGAGTGCCGGAAAGCGATAAACCTTTCCAATGAAATCGTCAGAACGCGGTTGGAAACAGTCATGTTTGCCGGGGACGTGTCCGCGTCCAGCAAAGCCCAAAGAGTCGTCGATTTTCTAAATGAACACGAGAACACAAAGATACATGCACGGCATATAGATATTGAGAAAGCGGTTACATGCGGCCTCAAAATCAAGCGTTTGGAAGATGACAATGATTTACAGGATGCGGTTCTGACAGTACACCATTGTTATATGCACACTTTTGCAAACTCTCAGGCCATTAAAATCACTGAGAATCAGAAGGGTAATGCTGTTGTCAATGTCGCGCGGAAGTGACACTGCCCCCCCCATTTCTTCACCTAAGGAACAACAAACATGGCAAAAAAAGTTAAAAAAGCGAAGAGCGCAAAGGTGGCCAAGAAGGCCACGAAGGCAGACATCGGGCTGATCGGTCTGGCTGTGATGGGCGAGAACCTGATCCTCAACATGGAGAGCAAAGGCTACACCGTGGCCTGCTTCAACCGCACGGTCGCGAAGGTCGACGCTTTCGTCAACGGCCGCGGCGCGGGCAAGCGCCTGATCGGATGTCACACGACACGGGAGCTGGCGGACAGCTTGAAAAAGCCGCGCCGCGTGATGATCATGGTCAAGGCCGGCAGCGCGGTAGACCAGACCATAGAATCGCTGCTGCCGGTGCTTGAGAAGGGCGACATCATCATCGACGGCGGCAACAGCTACTTCCCGGACACGATCCGCCGCACCAGATATCTGGCGGAAAAGGGCTTCCGCTTCATCGGCACGGGCGTGTCAGGCGGCGAGGAAGGCGCGCTGCTCGGGCCCGCGATCATGCCGGGCGGCGACGCGAAGGCGTGGCGCTACGTGAAGGACGTGTTTTGCGACGTGGCCGCCAAGGTCGAAGACGGCTCGCCCTGCTGCGCTTGGATCGGCAGCGACGGCGCCGGGCACTTCGTAAAGATGGTACACAACGGCATCGAGTACGGCGACATGCAACTGACCTGCGAGGCGTACGACCTTATGGCGCGCGGTCTGGGCATGGGCGCCAAGGAGATGCAGAAGGTTTTCGCCAAGTGGAACAAGGGCGATCTGGACAGCTATCTGATCGACATAACGGCGGATATCCTTTCGCAGCGTGATGAAGAAACCGGCAAGCCGATGGTGGACATCATTCTCGACACGGCGGGGCAGAAGGGCACAGGCAAGTGGACTTCGCAGGCGGGGCTTGACCTCGGCGTGGGCATCCCGCAGATCGCCGAAGCCGTTTTTGCGCGTTGCCTCTCGGCCATCAAAGAAGAGCGCGTGGCGGCATCGAAGCTGCTCAAAGGTCCGTCCGGCAAGGCCAAGGTCAACAAGGCGCTGCTGCTCAAGCAGCTTGAGAAGGCGGTGTACGCGTCCAAGATATGTTCGTACGCGCAGGGGTATCAGCTTCTGCGGGCAGCGGCCAAAGAGTACGGGTGGCAGCTAAATTACGGCGAGATCGCCCTTG
>JAQWAM010000114.1 GCA_028707675.1 Kiritimatiellia bacterium
CCGGATCAACTCCGCTGTTGCGTAAAGCTCATCGCGGCTCCGTTCGTCGAGCGCAATGTAGACGCGTCCGAGACGTCCCCGCACCTTTAGGTGTTCGTGGAACTCGGCGAGAAACGGACCCCAGAACGCCTCGTGTTCCGGTGTGCCGGGCTTGAGCGCCGCCTTCACGATGTCGCCGGTTTCTTCCTCCTCCCAATACACGATGTGTCCCCATGTCGCCATCGTGTAACAATGAATCTGCGGGCCGAGACCACACTTCTCGCAGAAAGCCACGTATTCGTCCCAAAGGGAGAAATCGCGCTTGAAGGTTCCGTCTTTCAATTTGATGTGCCGCACCATCGAGCGGTATGCGTCGAAATTCTGCTGGTTCCACGGCAACTCCGTGATTGTCGTCGTGATCACCTTTTGTCCCGCCTCGGCGAGTTCCTCCCACAGGGGCTTCATGAGCGCGTAATGCTCTTTTGAAAACGGCTTCACGCCGTGATACCGCGCGACCGCCCACGGATGCTGCCAGAGATCGAGGAAGAATTTCCACTCCTTCGGCGGCGGCAGCATACGGTCAAGGACCGTGAGTTCGATCGGGAAGAGCAACTTCTTTGCGCCGGCCGCGATCACCTCGACCTCGCCCTTGTAGTCTCCCGCGGCGGTTTTCGCTGGAACCTTCACCGTCAGCCACACGGGGCGAAACGAATTGGTTGTCATCGAAAGCGACGTCGCGTCGTCGAGAATGTCGCCGGTAATTCCGGTGCGCGAACCTACTTCGTTGCCGTTCGAAAAGCTCGCGGTGGTATAGCGGACAAATCGCGCGCTCATCGCGGACGCGGGTATCTCGTCCTTCGTTCCCTTGAGCGCGGCGGTTCTGACACGAACCTGTTCGACCGGCTCCTTGGTCCAGAGGACGATCTGTCCGTTCACGCGCTCGTTCTTCCACGCGGTCACTTTCCAGGTCTTCTTGGAGTCGTCTCCAGCGGCGTTCTTCGCGTCGATGCGATCGAGTGCGGCGATTCTGCCGCGGAACCCCGCGTCCGGAGCCGTTTCAAACCGCGGCGCCAACGTCTCAAATCTGGACTTGCGCCAGTCGAGATCGGGTGCGCGGTCATTGATTTTCGAGTAGATGTAGTCGTACGTTTTCTTGAAGCCCTTTTCCCCGGCGCGGGTTTCGAGCGTCTCCCACATGTTGACTGTAAGCTGCTTCCAAGAAGCGTTCCAGTTGCCCCAGTGGGTGCCGAGAGGCAGCATCGCCTTTACACGGACGTCCCAGTCCTTCTTGCAGTCCGCGAGCTGTTCGTCCGTCAAGCCCATCGCCTTGAGGACGCCGAGCGCCATCATCTGGTTGCCGTAGCCGTTCATGTGGAGGCCGTCCATTGTGAGCCCGGACTTCGGGGCCTTCGGTGAAGCGAGGAGATCCTTCTCCATCGTATTGAGATCCGCGAGCGGGAGCTTGCGTTCCGCGGCGGTTTTGCGGAGAAACGCGCAGTAGCCATCCAACTTCTTGTTGTTGGCGTTGTTCCGCCAGTCCGCGTCCGAGCAGAGGGTCGGCGTCAGGACGATGACCTTCACCCCCGATGCGGCACACCTGTCCAGAATCGCGGTGATGTTCTTCTTGTAGGGTTCAAGTTCGATCCCGTTCTTGCCGTGCCCAACGTCATTGACGCCGCACGAGAGTGTCATCCACTCCGGTTTCTTGTCGAGCACGTCCTTCTGAAGCCGCGCGAGCATCTGATCGGATTTGTTGCCGCTCACACCCGCGGGAATCTTCTCCGCATTAACGCCGTTCTTCTTGAGCCCGCGCATCACGAGGTTCACGTAGCCGCCGTCATTCTGATTGCCGAACTGCGTGATCGAATCGCCGAGAAAGGCGATCTTCTCTCCGTTTTTGATGATCGGCGCCGCGAACGACGAAACCGCAACGACCATTGCCAGTGAAACCAACGACACCTGTTTCATGGTTGCATTCCTTTGCTGTGATTGATTTTTTGAATTGTCACTATCATCCCATAGGGATGCCCGGATTTAATGGGTTTAGGGGTTAATGGTTTAGGGGTTCACTGAAAAAGCATTATTATCGTGTGTTTTATGAGGGTCGGCGTTGTTTGTGCGGGACGGACGCGCGTAGAAGGGGTAGCGCGCCCGATCCTCGCCCGGGGCGACATAGCGCCAGCGCCGGTAGTTGAGGCACCAGAGCGAGGGGTGTCGTCGGATGACACGTTCGAAGGCTGCGACGATCTGCCGCGTGAGCTCCGTGTCGTCCTTTTCCGGATCGGCCGCGAACATGCAGTCGTATTCGATGCGGTAGCGGCCGTCTTTGAGCGGGCGCGACCAGCCGAAGAATATCGGCACCCGGTTCTTGCGCGCCAGCGCGGCGGGCGCCAGCGAGATGCCGGCCGGCACCCCGAAGAACCGCACCCACACGCCTCCCTCCCATGTGTGGATGTGCTGGTCTATCAGCAGGCCGACGCTGACCCCTTTTTTGAGGGCCGCGACCATCGGGCGGACAGCGCCCTCCGCCGGCACGATCTGCTGGCCTAGGGTCGAGCGCATCTTGACCAGCCGCCGGGTCATGCTCCTGGAGCCGACCCTTTTGGCGACCGACATGACCGGAACGCCGTTGGCGGCCAGCGCCTGCGTCAGCACCTCCCAGTTGCCGATGTGCGCGCTGACCAGTATCACAGGCATGTCGCGCTTGAGCCGGTCCATAACGCCCGGGTCGAACTCGACCTGATCCAGAACGCGCCGCCGCGTGTCGCGCGAAATCCAGAAGATGTTCACGAGCACTCTGGCCATGTTCTGGAAAGAGCGCCGTATGATCGCGTTCTCACGCTTGCGGGTCATGCGGCCGCCGAAAATCAGCCGCAGGTTGGCGCGGGAAATCTCTTTGCTCCTGCTGTCGACCAGATAGACGCTGTTGGCCATGAAATTGGCCAGGCGCACTGTCCCGCGCAGCGACAAGCGGGGTATCAGCAACTGTCCCAATCCGATCAACAGCCACTCGAAAGGCCTCCTGATCTTGCGGTAAAATCTTTTTAGGCGACGCTTGAACATGGCATAACATACCATCCGCGCGGTCGCCTGAAAAGAGCAAACCGCTGGCATGACAGCCTTTTAATGAAACGCCCCCCATGCCGCTCGCGGCCTGTGCCCGCGCGATGGCGCTAACGCTTGTCGCGCCTATTTCTGTTTACGCCAGGCGAGGGGGCGCATGCCGGTGGCGCGTTTGAAGTGGGTGGAGAAGTGCTGGGAGGTGCAGAAGCCCAGGTCGTGCGCGATGCGGGTGACCGGCTGACGGGTTTCGCGCAGGCGTCTTTTAGCCTCGTCGATACGGCACATCAGCAAGAAGTGGTGCGGCGGCAGACCGGTGACGCTTTTGAACTGGTTGATGAAGTGCGAGGGCGAGAGCGCGGCCTGATGCGCGAGGGAGTCGATGTCATAACTCTTTTCCGGCGCGGATCGCATGGCCTTGATAATGGTGTCGATACGGTTCGCGTGGGAGGGCGGCGGCTCCCCGCGCGAGGTTTCCAGCAGGCCGGTGACCAGCCGCATGCAGGCGGCGATCATGCAGAGTGTGCGGTAGCGTCCCTGCAGCGTGTCGTAGGCGCGGAAAAGGTCGATGAAGTGGTGTTTGATCTGCTTCGTGTCCGCTGTCAGGTGTGTGGGCAACTGGTGCAGGCGGTGGCAGATCTCGCGGGACTCGGTTTTGGTGAAGCGCAGCAGCGCGTTCTTCTTGCTCTCTGTCCTGATCAGCATACCGTAGAGCACGGTGCCTTTGGGGTAGTCAAGCAGACGGTGGGCGTCCTCGGGTTTATTGAGAAAAATGTCCCCGGCCATCACGTTATGCTCGTCGCCTTGGTTTTCGAGCAGCAGTGAGCCGCGCAGGCAGAGGCCCAGTTCAAAACAGCCCTTGTGGCAGTGCGGCTCGACTGGGGCGAGTCGCTGCGTGTGGCGGATAAAATAGAGGATGGGAATATCCGGTATGCCGATCTTGGCCAGGTCGAAGGCCCGGTAATTGGGCGTTTCGCCGTAATGCATTCTGGAGTTTTTGATGATCATGATAACGCGGTCAAAGCCCGCCTGTCTGCGTGCGACGCGCAGGCAGGCAATCCAGTTTTCGTAACCACGAATGGACACGAATTAACACTAATTTTGATGAAATGTAAACTGGCAAATGAAAAAGGGTGCGAGTGCGCATTGGCGTGATTGAGTTACGGATGGGCTCGGAGGGATTGCCCGCGAATCTCCGCGAAGGGGAGCGGCGCGCATTTTTACCCCGCGTTGCGGGGGCGTTAATCACTAAAAATGAGCGCCGCGCTGTAGGGGTTCACCCGTTTGGCGCGAGCGCTGGCGCGGGATTGGAAAGCGGCACCGGCGGCGGCATTCCCCAAGGCTGGCGAAAACAACATGAAAATAGAATTCTATTTTTGCGCACGTTTTATTTTCCAAGGTTGTTATACTTACAGTGTGGATTGAGAAAGGCTGGGCGGTCTGGCGGCGGTTTGCGCCGAGGACACAAAGGTGCCCGGCTGGCAGTGATAGACGGAGCGAAAGGGGGTGGCCATGAAGAGAAAGCTTGTCTTGTCGGTTTGTCTGGCAGATATCCGTCTGCCGTTTCCGAACGCGGTTTGGGATGGAGGGAAATAATAGTCATGAAAAAGGCGGGGATTTTGCTTACTGCCGTGTCCGTTACATGTTGCTTGAACGCGGGGCGAGATGGTTTGTTTTGCCAGTGTGCTCCGTATGTGATCGGACGTATTGCGGACACCGCGGCCATAGAAAAATTGAATCCGCATTTTCATACAGCTTGCGAATTCCTCCGAAAGACCGATTTGACCTCTCTCAAGGATGGGAAACTGGAAATCGACGGAGATAACGTGTTCGCTTATGTTTCGACAGTCGAACTTGCCCCGATCGATGCCGACGGAGAGTATGAATCGCATCGTCAGTACATCGATATCCATGTTCCGATCACGGAAGAGGAGACCATCGGGACCTATACCCTGACCGAGCGTGAAATCGCGCTGCCGTTCGGCGAGAAGGAAGACTATGTTCTGTTCAAGGCCAGGGGATTTTCGGTCACGGTCAAACCGAACGAGTTTGCCGTGTTCTTCCCGCCGTATGGGGGGCACCGTCCGGGCTGCACGGCGCAGAAGACGTCGGTAAAGAATCACCGCAAACTTTGCGTGAAGGTTAAAGCCGGCTTTGCCCTGAAGAACATGACGCGAGTCTATGAAAATCCGATTCCGAATCTCCGCAGCCGTCAGGCGATCTTCCCAAATCTCTGCGAACTGCCCGACGGCAGGCTGCTCTGCTGTTTCGTGCTCGCGGAGGCGTTCGAGGCGGCAGACATGCGTAGTTACCTGGCCGAATCGACGGACGGCGGCAAGACCTGGTCTGAACCTTGGCGTATGTTTAAGGAAGGCGCTGTGCCGGAATCGGAGACATGCAAGTGTACGGCGCTCGGCGGTAATCGTGTGATGGCGATCGGCTATGCCGCGGAACGACGGGATCGTGACGGACAGTTGGCGAACGCGCAGACGGGCGGACTTCTGCCGCACCGCGTCTTCTGCGCGTTCTCGGAAGACAGCGGCAGGACCTGGTCCGAAAAGAAAACGATTCCCGAGGCCTGGCACGCCCAGACCGAGGTGTCGGCACCGGCCGTGCGCCTGAAGGACGGTGCGCTCGCGGCTCCGATCACGGGCTTCCCGAATTGGGTGGGAAAGATGACGTCC
>JAQWAM010000115.1 GCA_028707675.1 Kiritimatiellia bacterium
TGCGCATCGCCTGCCCGCCCACGCGTCATCCCTGCTATTTCGGCATCGATTTTCCGGAGGCCAACGATCTGGTGGCGGCCGGCCGTTCGGAAGAGCAGATCTGCGCGCTGTGCGGCGCGGATTCGGTGGGGTATCTCAGCCTTGAAGGGTTAAAATCGACTCTGGCGAACGCCGGGCATTTTTGTTACGGCTGTTTTACCGGACGGTATGTTTGCGGCACAGAACATGTTGTGTGTAAACATGCGCTTGAGCGCGGCGGTTCGGATCATTTGGAGGATCGTCATCACCGCTACGGCGTGATGATGCAATAGCGGCCGGCAACGGCATGAGGTGTGAATGAGGCATGCGCAGAAAGAATTTGAACAGCCGCGGCACGGTTTGTACGATCCTTCCTTCGAGCGGGATGCATGCGGTGTGGGTATGGTGTGTAGCCTGCGCGGCGAGAAGTCCCATGAGATCGTGACCAAGGCGCTCGGTGTGCTTGCGAACCTTGAGCACCGCGGCGCGACCGGCTATGATCCGGACACGGGGGACGGTTCGGGTATTCTGCTGCATGTGCCGCATGCGTTTTTCAGCGAAGAGGTCGCTGGATTGCCGGATGCCGGGGCGTACGGGGTGGGTATGGTGTTCCTGCCGCAGGATCCGGCCAGCCGCGCGCGTTGCGAGCGGACGCTGGAAGTCTGTTTCACGGCTGAAGGCTTGGAGGTTTTGACGTGGCGTGACGTGCCGGTCTGTCCGGAGGCGGTGGGCGAGTCGGGACGCAGCACTCAACCGGTGATCCGCCAGGTTTTTGTCGGTTGCGGTCGTGTGGCGCGGGAGCGGCTAGACCGCCATCTCTTCATTGCGCGTAAAGTTGCGGAGAACGAGGTTCGGCGTGTTTCCCTTGCGGGCGACGGAACGTTCTATCTGCCGAGCTGTTCTTCTCGCACGATTGTCTACAAGGGACTGATGCGCTCGTTCCGTGTGGCGGATTTCTACCCTGAATTGCGCGATCCGCGCGTGACCTCTGGCTTGGCGCTTGTGCATCAACGCTATAGTACCAACACCTTCCCCGCGTGGCCGCTGGCTCAGCCATTTCGCTTAATCAGTCATAACGGTGAGATCAATACGCTGCGCGGCAATCTGAACTGGATGAGAGCGCGGCAGGGGCTGTTCCGTTCCGAGCTGCTCGGCACCGGCTTGGAACGGCTGTTTCCGATCCTCACGGAAGGGGCCAGCGACTCGGCGATTCTGGACAACGCTATTGAATTGCTTTATCACGCTGGCCGCTCCCTGCCGCATGCCGTGCTGATGCTGATCCCGGAGGCATGGCACCATAACACGACGATGTCCGCCGAGAAAAAAGCGTTTTACGAATACCACGCCTGTCTGATGGAACCGTGGGACGGCCCGGCCTCGATCCCGTTCACCGACGGCGATGTGATCGGCGCGGTGCTGGACCGCAACGGGCTCAGGCCTTCGCGATACACTGTGACCAAGGACGGGCTGGTTATCATGGCTTCCGAAACCGGCGTGCTGGAGATCGCGCCGGAAAATGTCGAACGCAAGGGGCGCCTTCAGCCTGGACGCATGTTCTTGGTCGATACGCGGCAGGGACGTGTTGTGGATGACGAAGAGATCAAGGCAGAGCTGTGCGCCCGCAAGCCATATCAGTCGTGGCTTCAGCGCAAGCTGCTGGAGCTTGATGATTTGCCCGCGCCGCGCGAGGACGGAAGGCTGTCGCTGGCTGTCGAAGCGTTGGCGGCGCGCCAGCGCTTGTTCGGCTACAGCATTGAGGATTTGAAAATCATTCTGGCTCCGATGGGACGTCAAGGCGCCGAACCGACGGGTTCCATGGGAAACGACGTGCCGCTAGCCGTCCTTTCGGAACGTCCCCGTCTGTTCTTTGACTATTTTCACCAACTGTTTGCGCAGGTGACCAATCCGCCTCTGGATGCGATCCGCGAAGAGCTTGTGACCTCGCTGCAAACCTACATAGGCAAGCGCGGCAATCTTTTGGATGAAAGTTCTGAGCCGTGCGGCGTGCTGCGGTTGGTGCAGCCGATCATCAACGAGAACGAGCTGATCCGAATTCGCGATGCGGAAAACGGGGTGGTCAGCAGCGTGGTGCTGCCGACGATCTTTGATGTGACAGGGGATGGCCATGCCCTGCAGCGGGCGCTGGATGCGCTGTGCGATGACGCCGCAAAAGCCGTCACGCAAGGCCGGAGTTTTCTGATTCTTTCGGACCGCGCGGCAGATTCGGCGCTTGCGCCCATTCCGTCCTTGCTGGCACTGTCGGCCGTGCATCAGCATTTGGTCCGTCACCAGCTCCGTACGCAGGTGGCGCTAATATCGGATTCCGGCGATGCGCGCGAGGTGCATCACAGTGCCGCACTCATAGGATTTGGCGCGGATGCGGTCTGTCCCTATCTTGCCTTGGCCACGTTGCGCGACCTGTGCGCGCGCAAACTCTATTTGGATGACGACCCCGAGGAAGCCTGCGCCAGCTACGTGAAAGCAGTCGGCAAAGGCCTGCTGAAAGTGATGTCTAAAATGGGCATTTCCACGCTGCAGAGCTATTGCGGCGCGCAGATTTTCGAGATCGTCGGCGTGAACAGCGAGGTGACGCAGCGCTATTTCACCGGCACCGTGTCGCGCGTGGAGGGGGTCGGCCTGAAGCAGATCGCTGAAGAGGCGCTAAGGAAGCATGCGTCCTTTTTAGGGTCAGGCATTCCGGGCGGCATGGAGTTGACGCCGGGAGGCGTCTACCAATGGCGCCGGGACGGCGAAGCGCATCTGTATAATCCGGCCACCATCGCGCTGCTTCAGCAGGCGGTGCGTCAGAATGACCGCGACCTGTTCAACAAATATGTGGCGACCCTCTGCGGCGAACAGGCGAACCTCTACACGCTGCGAGGCCTCTTCAGCTTTAAAAAAGCGGCGCGGCCCGTGCCGCTGGACGAGGTGGAGCCGTGGACAACCATTGTAAAGCGCTTCAAAACCGGCGCGATGTCCTACGGGTCCATCAGCCGTCAGGCGCACGAGACGCTGGCGATCGCCATGAACCGCATCGGCGGCAGCAGCAACAGCGGCGAGGGCGGCGAGGCGCCGGAACGGTTCCACCCTGACACCGAGGGCAACTGGCGTATCAGCCAGATCAAGCAGGTGGCGTCAGGACGCTTCGGCGTGACCAGTCACTATTTGGTCAATGCCCGCGAGCTGCAAATCAAAATGGCTCAGGGAGCCAAGCCGGGCGAGGGCGGGCAGCTTCCCGCCGAGAAAGTTTATCCGTGGATCGCGGCCACGCGTTTTTCTACGCCGTACGTGCAATTGATTTCACCGCCGCCGCACCATGACATTTATTCGATCGAAGATCTGGCGCAACTGATCCACGACCTGAAGAACGCCAATCCCGATGCGCGCATCAGCGTGAAGCTGGTGTCGGAGGCCGGGGTGGGGACGATTGCCGCGGGTGTTGCGAAAGGCAAGGCGGATCTGATCCTGATCAGCGGTTGGGACGGCGGAACCGGCGCGTCGCCGATGACGTCGGTCAAGCATGCGGGGTTGCCTTGGGAACTGGGGTTGGCCGAAGCGCAGCAGACGCTGCTCGCCAATAAACTGCGCGACCGTGTGCGTCTGGAGTGCGACGGCAAGCTGATGTGCGGACGTGATGTGGCGGTCGCCTGTCTGCTGGGCGCCGAAGAGTTCGGGTTCGCCACCGCGCCGCTCGTGACGATGGGCTGCGTCATGATGCGTGTCTGCCACCTCAACACCTGTCCGCAGGGGATCGCCACGCAAGATCCGCGGCTTAGCAAAAAGTTCACCGGCAAGCCTGAGTATGTGGTCAATTTCATGCACTTCATCGCCGAAGATTTCCGCCGCATAATGGCGGAACTGGGTTTCCGCACCGTGGATGAGATGGTGGGACGCAGCGATCTGCTCGACGCGCGGCAGGCCGCAGATCATTGGAAGGCAAGCGGCCTGGACTTCTCGGCGATCCTGCGGAATGTGCCGTCGTCTCCGGAGGAACGCCGATGTACGCGGCGGCAGGATCACGGCATGGCAGCCGCGCTGGACCACGAGTTGATCCGGCAGGCCGAGCCTGCGCTGGAGGGCGGCGCGCCGGTGCGGCTTGAGGTCAAGATCCGCAACGTCAACCGGACGGTCGGCACGCTTTTAAGCAGCGTGATCTCCAAGAAATACGGGGCGCGCGGTCTGCCGGATGATACGGTGCATGTGCGCTGCACAGGGACGTGCGGACAGAGTTTCGGCGCCTTTGCCGCGCCCGGCCTCACTCTGGAGGTCGAGGGGGACGCCAATGACTATTTCGGCAAGGGCCTCTCGGGCGGCACGCTTGTCCTCTATCCGCCGCGGAACGCCGGATATGTCGCGGAAGAGAATATCATTGTCGGCAATGTGGCGTTGTACGGCGCGACGCAGGGGCGGGTTTTTATCCGCGGGCTTGCGGGCGAGCGTTTCTGCGTACGTAACAGCGGCGCGGATGCGGTTGTGGAAGGGGTCGGCGATCATGCCTGCGAATACATGACCGGCGGGCGCGTCGTGGTGTTGGGGCCGACCGGACGCAACTTTGCCGCCGGCATGAGCGGTGGCATCGCGTACGTGCTTGACGAGACCGGTGTGTTCGCCGGTCAACACTGCAACCGCGAGCTGGTTGATCTGGAAGATCTGATCGATCACCGCGAAAGCACGGAGGTGCTGGACCTGATCCGGCGCCACCACGCTCTGACAGGCAGTCCGGTGGCCAAGCGGGTGGCGGATACATGGATCATGTGCCGTCCAAAGTTTGTGAAGGTCATGCCGCGCGATTTCAAACGGGCCTTGGCGCGTTTGGAACGTGAAAAGGCCGTGGCGATGACCGAGTGAACGTTCAACACTCAACTTCGAAGATAGGGTATATGGGTAAGATAACGGGATTTCTGGAATACGACCGGCAGACGCCGGAACAGCGTCCGGTCGACGAGCGGCTGCATGACTTCAAGGAAGTGTACCGGCCGATGGATGAGCAGGCGATCATCCGTCAGGCGGCACGATGCATGGATTGCGGAGTTCCTTTCTGCCACAGCGGCTGCCCGCTGGGGAACCTGTGCCCTGAGTGGAACGATCTGGTGTACCGCGGCCAGTGGCGGTTGGCGTGGGAACGGCTGTCGGCGACAAACAACTTTCCGGAGTTCACTGGACGCTTGTGTCCGGCCCTGTGCGAGGAGGCCTGCGTGCTGGGAATCCACGAGGGACCGACCGCGATCCAGGCCATTGAAAAGGCGATCGTCGAGCGCGCGTTTGAAAGCGGCTGGGTTCAACCGCAGCCGCCGCCGGCACGCACGGGCAAGCGCGTGGCGGTGATCGGTTCGGGTCCGTCCGGCTTGGCCGCCGCGCAGCAGCTCAACCGTGCCGGCCATGCGGTGACGGTGTTTGAGAAAAGCGAGCGGCCGGGCGGGCTGCTGCGATACGGCATTCCGGATTTCAAACTGGAGAAATGGGTGATCGACCGGAGGCTCGCGGTCATGGAGGCAGAGGGCATCGCGTTTGAGACGCAGGCCGATCCCTCAGTTGAAACCCTGCAAGAATTTGACGCCGTCGTGGTCGCCACCGGTGCGGGACGCCCGCGCGACCTGCCGATTCCCGGGCGCGACTTGAACGGCATTCACTTTGCTTTGGAATACTTGCAGCAACAGAACCGTCTGCTAGGCGAGCACCCAGACG
>JAQWAM010000116.1 GCA_028707675.1 Kiritimatiellia bacterium
AAGGCCAGCATGGCGACGCGCGTGGAGCGGCAGCGGTCCACCAGCCATTCCGCCATCACGGCCGGCACCCGCGAGAGCAGGAACATCTCGGCAAGGATCAGTGTGCCGAAGAAGAGCCCCATGACATTCCAATTGATCTTCTCCAGAAAAGCCTCGCGCCATGTCAGCGAGGTGGTCAGAATCAGCAGCAGCCCGCCCGCGCAGGCGGTCCACGAGCGGCGGTTCGGCAGGGCTACAAACAGGACGTAGCAGACAAAAAAAACGGCGAGACTGATCCAGGCAGAGGTCATAAAGAGATTACTCAAAAAAAGTAGTTTTTGTAACTGCTCTGGTACTCAGGAGTCAGAATTCAGAATGACTCCTGAGTACCAGAGTATTAATCCTAAAAAGAGCAGTTGATTTCGATACCGATACTCCGCAAGCCTGGCGAACGGATTTGGAGTGCGGCGGCAAGCGGTATTCCGCGCGACGCCGCTTTGGCGCGGACAGGCCGGAAAGCGGTGCCGCGACCCGCGCACAGCGCGGCTCTTGTCACCGCACTCCAAATTGCGTCTTGCACCAAACAGGTGCGGCGCACGTTTCGAAAAGAACCAATGTTTACGGGCCTTTGCCAGATTCATGCTCGTTTAACTGCCGCTTATAGGTTAATGGGGTGTTTAACTCAAGGTGCGAGGCGCAGGTCGCCCCAAGCGCCCCAGTCGCCGCTGCTGTCGTTTTTATCGCCGGTGTCGGTGACGAGCAGCAGATTTACCGGCTGTCCGGCCCAAGGCGTCAGGTCAGCGGAAAATTCGCGCCATTCGTGAACCGCGACATGCGCTTGCGCGACTTCCGCGCGTTTGCCGTCGGCATTCTCGACGAGCACTTTAAAGGTTATGCCGTCGCCGGCCGCGCTGCCGTCGCGTTTGCCGACGTAACCGCGCAGGCGCAGCGGCCGCTCAGGCAGGTCGAGGCGGTAGCGGGCAAAGGCGTATCCCGCGCCTCCCTTGTATGGCGGGTGCATGAACAATCCGCGCGTCTTTCGGACGCCGCCGCAGTCGGACGGATCGGTAGATACGATGGCGCCGGTCGCGGCGTCGAGCGGCTGTTCGGGCTGACCGCGCGGCGCCATGCCGCGCGCGAACCATTCAGGCAGGCGTGTTATGTTCTTTGCGGGGGCGACGGGAGGGGGCTCGGGAGCGGGACGGGCGATTGTGAAATCAATCCAGCCCTGCTCCAGCGCGTACCAGAGACGGTCGCCGGGTTTGGCGTCGGCCGGGATAGTCAGGTTGTGCTCCTGTCTGCCTTTGACCGTCACCTGTTCGCCGGGCCGCACAGTGTCGCGCCCGCAGGTCAAAAGGATCGGAGGCGGCCGCGGGATGCGGCGCAGGCAATATGAGAACGCGCCCTTGACCGGCCGGACGTAGCTGAGGCCGCGCGCGTAACGCACTTCGGCCACGCCGATCACGGCATTGGTCTTGTCAAGCGCCACGGCCTCTCCGACGGTGAAGGGGAAGCCGGCCTCGGCAGTCTTGTGCAGCAGCACCTCCACCATGTCGTTGGTGATGACGCGGCAGATTGCCGCGCCGGCGCTGGCGCCCTCCTCGAAACGCGTGAACACGCCGCGTCCGTCGACGTAGGTGTAATCGGGCGAGACCGACAGATCCGCGCGGCGTCCGTTCACATCGCCGCTGAATACCCGCACGGCGCCGTCCGCGCCGCGTCCCCAGTAGCCGTTCGGCGGCAGGTCCAGATCGTGGCCGGCGACGTTCAGGCGCATGCGTTCGGTCATGCTGCCGTTGGCGGCGGTGACTGTGCCGTCGGCATAGCGGGTCAGTATCTGCGAACTTTTGTACGCCCCGTTGGCCAAGGCGGCGGAGGTGTCGTAGGAGGTCCCGTCAGAGCCGATATAGCGGATGGTGTCGGCGGAGGCTTGCGTGTACAGGCCGGCGATGGCCTGGATCATGTAATAGCTGCGCAGCTCCCCGTCGCGCCCGTGCAGCAGGAAGCCCGGATGGCCGAAAGCTACAGTCGCGGCCAGGAAGCGGTCTTTCGCGGTGTCGGGATCCGGCGGCTCGCTCTTGCCGGGGTAGAACATGTTTGGGCTGCCCATGCCGAAATTGCAGCAGAGGTCATGCATACGGCGCAGGTCGAAATCCGCCAGCCAGGGGTTTTCGGCGATGCGGTAATGCTGATCCTGCGCGTAATTGCCGTCGGTCAGGCCGCAATAGCTGAAGTGGTTGTTGCCTTCCGAATAGACCGGCCCGTTCCAGGCGGCTTTCTGCAGCAGCATGATTTCGCCGTAGGAGTAGAAGACCGCGGCAAAGGCGCCGGCGCCCGGAACGCGGGCGTCGTAATCCACGCGGCTCCAGGGCGTCACGGCGGTATGCACGTCGCAATAGGCTGTGCTGAAGCCGAATTTTTTCTGGATGACAGGAGCGAGCCGCTCGCAGAATTCTACCGCGCGCGCCGGTTTCGGCGCGTAGCAGCGCGTCCAGGCGGTCTGTAACTGGTTGTCGCGTGTGCGGGAAATCAGGTCGATGTTCCAAAAGGCGTTGACCGGCGCGAAATCGGTGTAGTTGTTGTAGGGGCCGTAGACGAAGCCGAGTTCGTCCTGCATTATGCGCGCGTATTTTCTTTGGCCTTCGTCGCCGCCTTTTGCGGGCGCGGGATCGGTGCGGAAGGTGAAGCTCTCGTTATTGTCGCGCCAGCCGGTCTCGTGGTCGGTGACCACGATTTTGCGCATGCCCCAGCGGTGCGCTTCGCGCCAGTAGGCGGCGTCGCGGTCGCGGTCGCCGGCGCCGTGGGCGCGCCAGACGCGCGTGCCGGTGACATGCCGCCATGGGGAGGGCGGGTTGGGGATGTTGGGCAGGACATCCTCGAAGCGGGGGGAAAGGGTCAGGACAAAGCGCTCGAAGCAGGGGTTGCGCCGTCCGTCGGTCTTGGGCTCATAACGCGTGCCGCCGTTGCTGGCCAGCGAGCCGTCAAACATCATGCCGCCGCTGAAAGGCTCGGAGGCGTTGGATTGCGTCCAGTCGACATGCGCCATGAGAAACAGCGGATTGCTCTCCGTGCCGGAGACGATCGCCGCCGGTCTTTCAAAACCTCGGCCATAGGTGTAATACGGAAGGGTGACGGGGCGCGGACGCGCGAGGCCGCTTACGGAACCGAAGCGAACCTCATGGATATGCCCGCCGTCGGCCCGGATGTCCGTTACCAGCGACTTGCCGATCAGCCGGAATCGTAGTTTCACTCTTGAACTTCTGTCCCCGTGAGCCAGATGTCCGCTGTACACGACACTTTTGCCGTCCGTGGCAACCTCGATCTCTTCTTTATCGGCGCGCGACGGCTTGCCGTTATCAACGGCGAAGTAGAGCCCGCCGCCGATTCCGGGCCGGAACCAGTCGCCGCTGTCGGCCCAGCGCATCGCCAGATCGTCCCAGTTGCCGGCTTTGGAAGGCAGGCGGATTTCAAGGTGTCCGTCCTCGCCTTCGCGTATAAGCAGATAACGGCCGCCGCTGGTTTTCGCGACTCGCGAGATCGAAGGGAAGGGGTCGTGCGGTATGACGGTCAGCGGCGTGTTCGGGAAGGGCAATTGTCCGGGGCCGGTGTTGGCGCCGGGATCACATTCGGAAAAAACGGTCACGCCGCGCCGGGGGCGGGGGGCGAAGGTCAGAGGCGGAAAGCTCTCGGTGAAGACCGCCATACTGTTGAAATAGATGACGCGGTCTTCGGTGTTGCGTCCGTTGGTGACGGTGATCGACACTAGCGATCCGCCGTTGGCTACGCGCGCGGCGGTGGCGGGGTCGAGGCGGCGGTGGCAGAGGAACCACTCCCTGTGATGGATGCGGGCGAGATTGACTTGGAAGGGCTTGTTGTCATGATCGGCGAAATTCAGGGTGATGCTCACTGGCGGCGTCGCGGGGTCGGGCGCGTAGCTGTGGTTGTTGCCGTAGATCCAGCAGGTGACCGCGTCGAAAGAGCCGACGATCTTGACCGGTTCAGGAGGCAGCAGGGTCACGGCCGGGTTCTTTCCGGTGGCCCGGTAGGTCAGTTTGGCGACCGCGTCGCCGAACAGCAGCACGTCCTGCGACCTTTCGAAGCGGGCTTGGGCGTCCTTGGTCTCGACGCGCCAGCCGTCGGCGCCGGTGAAGGCGACGAGCGGCGGGTGGTCGTCACTGTCGCGCCCGGCGTTAACCATCTCGTAAGGGCGCACGCCTTGTGCAAAGCTGATTGCAGCTAATGAAAAGCAGGCTGCTGCCGCAAAAAATCGCATGTTAACCTCTATCCATTTGCGAACACCAAAGGAAATATGCCAGTAGTCGCATAAACCATACTGAATAGTTGTTGCCTGCACAAGCCGTTACGGCAGTGGTGTAGTTTTCAAGACGTCCCGGTTACCCGTTTAGCGGCAGGCAAAAGTTTGTAACGTTATGGTGAGGTTGTTGTGTATAATTAAACAATAAAGGAGATTGGTGATGTTGTGTAAAATCTGGATGTCGGGGCTGGTTGTTGTTGCTCTCGCATTGGGTCAAGAGCCCCCTGACGGTGTCATAGGAGTGAGTGTGCCTTCCGGCAAGAGTTATAACGGGAAGGCTTTCGAATACGAGAAGAAGTTCCGCGAGCGCAACCACAGGCACATGATCTATGACATACGTTATCCTTCGCCGGTGGTGTCGCCGCATGAGGCCAACAACACCGTGCCAGCCGAGCTTTATGTGCCGATCGGGATCAAGGCGGGGCAGCGCTTACCGGCGGTGGTCTGCCTGCACATAATCCATGACAATTTCGACCTTGAACGTCTGCTCTGCACACGGCTGGCGCAGCGGGGCGTGATCGCCCTTTTCTTCAAGCAGCCGTATTATTCTGAGCGCGGCGGCAAGGTCGGCAAATCCATGGCTATCAGTTCCCCGGAAGTTTTTGTGGAGGGGCTCGACCAGGGGCTGGAGGACGCGCGGCGGGCGGTCGATATACTTAACGCGATGGAAACGGTCGATCCAGAGCACATCGGCATCACCGGCATCAGCAGGGGGGCGGTGCAGGCGGCCAGCGTGTGCGGGCGCGAGCCGCGCGTCAGCAAGGCGTTCCTGACTTTGGGCGGCTGCGATATACGGCATGTGATCATGACCGCGCACGAGACGCGGCGCATCCGGGCTTTCATTCAGGGGCTGTCTGAAGAGTCGCGGGCGCGGGTGTGGGAGATCATCGAGCGCAACGATCCGATCATGGCCAAGGACGCGTTGAGGAAACTGGCGCAGAAAGGCGGATTGCGCATGGTCTGCGCCGCCGAGGACGAGGTGATACCGCCAGAGTGCGGACGCAAGCTGGCCGAGGCGGCGGGTTTCGCCGACGGGGTGACATGGCTGGAGGGCATGGGCCACTACTCCGCCATGGCGGGCTTTCCGAGCATCATGACCGACATCGTCTCGTTTTTCGGCGCCGACGTGCCTGCGGCGTGGCAGCCGCCCGCCAACAACGGCGAGAAGAGCGCGTTCGAGCTGTTAGGCGGCTTTTTGTCGGGTCTTTCATCATTCATGGGCGGCGAGCCGCGCGCCGACACGGCGCACATGGTGGGAGTGCGCGCTGATGTCAAGGCCGGCGGCAAGAGATACAAAGGCGCGTTCGATCTGGTGCGCGGCGGCGAGGGCCGTTTCAAGCTGACCGGCGACTTCCCGGAGATAGGAAAGGCAGGCT
>JAQWAM010000117.1 GCA_028707675.1 Kiritimatiellia bacterium
GGCACGGGATTTCCGTTGGCGTGACCAAGGCCGTGTCCCGGAGGGACGCGCGGCCGGTTTTTTCAACAAGTGAAACAGGGACAAGAAAGGGACTGACAGAATGAGGGCTAAGAAAGCAATGTTGTACACGCTCGCGTACGCGGGCTGGCTGACCGGCGCGTTCGCGCAAGAGGCGGCCGCGCCCGGCGCCGCGCCCGCGGCCCAGGCTTACGGCATGTCCTTCGCGCAAGCATGGGAATACGGCGGATGGATCATGTGGTTGCTGGCCGCGATCTCGGTGTTCGCGCTGGCCATGGTATTCTATTTCCTGACCGCGCTGCGCGGCGGCGCGGTGATCCCGCGCGAGCTGATGGTGGATCTGATGGCGCAGATCAGATCCGGCAACCTTAACGAGGTGCGGCGCCTTTGCGACCGGCACCCCTGCCCGCTTTCGGCTGTCACGCTGACCGCACTGGACTGCCTGCGCAATGTTCCCCAGTGCGATGTCGCGCTCTTGCGCGGCACCGCCGAGGCTGAAGGCGCCCCTCAGGCAGAGGCTATCCAGGGTCAGACCGAGCTGCTGCTGGACATCGCCACCATCGCGCCGCTGCTGGGGCTGCTGGGCACGGTGCTGGGTATGTTGACGGCCTTCGGTTCGGTGGCCAGCGACATCGCCAGTGCCAAGCCGGTAGTGCTGGCGGCGGGCGTGTCGCAGGCGCTGGTCACCACCATCTTCGGCCTGATCGTGGCCATTCCTTGCATGGCCTTCTACGCCTGGTTCCGGCGGCGCGCCAGCCGCCAGATCGCTAACCTCGAGGCCGCCACGTCCGAGCTGCTCACGGCGCTTATCGGCATGGGCGACAAAGCCGCGTTTATCGACAGGACCTGAAAGTCATGAACTTCCGCACCAAAAACAAGAAAGCCCTGCCGGGTTTCCAGATGACAGCAATGATGGACGTCATCTTCCTGCTGCTCTGTTTCTTCATCGCGACCTCCGTCTTTTCGCAATGGGAGTACGAGATCGATATCACCCTGCCCTCGGCGCAGAGCGGCAAGGTGCCGGATCGCCTGCCGGGCGAGATTATCATCAATATCGCCAAGGACGGCCGCATCGCGATCAATCAGCAAGACATGACGCTCGCCGCGCTCAAAACCCGGCTCGACCGGCTTTCCAAATATTTCCCCGGGCAGCCTGTAGTGCTGCGGGCCGACAAAGAGACGCGCTACGACGATCTGATCAAGGTGATAGACACCTGCCGCAAGGCGGACATCTGGAACTTCTCGATGGCCACCAGCGAGGATAAGAACGGCGCGGCGGAGAACTAATGAGTTTTGTTAAGCATATTAATATGGCCGTCGCTTTGCTTTTGGCCGTCGCGGCGCTGGCTGATCCGGTGGCCGTGCAGGATCGCCTGCACCTCGCGGACGGGCTTTTCCGCCGCAGCATGTTCGACCTGGCGGCGCGCGAGTACGAAGTTTTGGCGCGCGAGCCGGATCTGGCCGGGATGGACAACGTCCTTTTCCGCTTGGGCGAGTGCAAGCGGCGCCTGAAGCTCTCGGCCGAGGCCGAGGCCGCCTACCGGCGCCTGGCCGAGATGTTCCCTGCCAGCCCCCACGTGCCGCGGGCGCGCCTCCAGTTGGCTCTGCTCATGATGGACCGCGGCGGCGAGGCGCTGAAAGAGGCCGCCGAAGTTTTCGAACGGCTTTCCGCCGTCGGCGTAGCTCCCGAGGTGCGCGCCGCGGCTTCGTACCATCTGGGCGAGACACTGGAGCGGCTCGACCGGCCTGCGGAAGCGCTTGCTCGTTATGTCAAGCTGGGCGAGTCTTTTGCCGATACCGACTACGGCATGTATGCCGGCTTGCGTTCGGCCTGGCTGCTCAATAAGACCGGCAAGCCGGAAGACCGTCGCCGCGCCCTTGGTCTGTATCTGGATCTGGCGCACAAGGCCAAAGACCCTAAGGTCGCCGAAGAGTCGCTGTTTTTCGCCTCGCAGTTGTCGCTGGCCGACGGGCATCATGAAGAAAGCGTCAACCTTTTCAATACGCTGCGCTCCAAATTTCCTGAATCGCCGCGCATAGCGCAGGCCGCCATCGGCGCGGGCTGGGCCAACTATCACGCCGGACATTTCAAGGAAAGCGCAGAGATTCTGGACCTGATCATCGACAACAAGGGGCATGCGGATCGCGAGGAAATACTGTACCTCAAGGCCAACTGCCTGCGCCAGCTCGAGCGACGTGACGAGGCCGTGAAGTTTTATGCCGCGCAGCTCGCGGAATTCCCCGCCGGGCGCCTCGCCGAGCGCGCCTGGTATGAGAAGCTGACCACGATTTACCGTGACGGGCATCATGCCGACGTACTGCGCGTGGCGTCGCAGCGGCTGCCGCCGCCTGAGGCTTACGCCGACAACATTTATTGGATGAGTTCCGAGTCTGCGCTGGCGTTGGGGCAGACCGACGCGGCGGTGCAGAACAGCCGCCTGCTGGTGGAGAAGTGTACGAAAAGCCCGTTTGTCAAAGATGCGTTGTACCGTTTGGGCTGGCTGCTGCAAAAAAAGGAGGCTTGGGAGTCGGCGGCCTCCTGGTTCATGCAGGTGGTGGAGCGTTTTCCTGATGATCCGCTCGCTTCCAAAGCCCTGTACGCCGCAGGGTGTTGCCGATCTCGTCTGGGCCAGGGCGACGCGGCCCTGCGCGACTGGACCCGTTTGCTTACCAAATACCCGGGCGCCGAGGAGGTCGCTGAGACGCTCTACCAAAAAGCGATGGAGGAACTGCGCGCCAAGAACCCGCGCGCCGCAGGCGCCACTCTCGATGAGCGCATGCGCCGCTTTCCGGACGACGCCCGCAAAGCCGAGGTACTCTACTGGCGCGCGTCGGTCTTGCACCAGACCGGAGAGCTGGCCGAGGCCGAGAAACTGTTCCGCGCCTGCCTGGCCTCGAACCCGCCCAAAGAGTTCGAGCGCGAGGCCATGCTGGATCTGGGTCTGCTGCTGCAGCAGGGCGGGCGCAAAGCCGAGGCGGCAGATCTTTTTCAGAAACTGCTGGACGCCCCGATAACGGAACGTCTGGGCGCGGACCGGCTGGCCTGGCTGGCAGAGTTCCAGCACGAGCAGAAACAGCCCGAAGCGGCGGCCAAGGCCGCGCGCGCCCTGCTGGCCCTGCAGCCGGACAAGGGCTGGGCACAGACAGCCTGGACTGTGCTGGGCCGCATCCACCGCGACAAAGGCGAGCGCGATCCGGCCATGCACGCCTTTGGCGAGGCGCTGGCGACCGGCGCATCCACCGCTTACGGAGCTGAGGCGGCTTTGCGGCTGGGCGAGCTGCTGACTGGTGCCGGGCGTTTCGACGAGGCCGAGACCCGCCTTAACGACGCGGCGACGCGCGCGGCCGCGCCGGATCTGATAGGATTGCGGGCGCGCGCCTATGTTGGTTTGGCCCGTAACGCCGAGACGCGTGGAGATGAGGCGGCGGCGCTGCGGTATTATATGAGCGTCGGTATACTTTTCGACGATCCCGTGCTCGTTCCCGAGGCTTTGCAAAAGTCGGCCGCGCTGCTGGACAAGGCGGGCCGCGCCGAGGAAGCGCAAGCCATGCGCGAAGAGCTTAAGACGCGTTACCCGGCCTCGCCTTTTGCAAAGCCCCTACAGACCGGGGCGGCTTTCAAAGCCAGAAAGGGCTGCGTATGATACCGTACGGGTTCAGACAACACCAGAGATCGAGTGACCACCACTGGATGTTGGCCTGCGTGGCGCTCTTGCTTTCGGCGGTCATCCACATGCTCATGATGTTTTTCTTCGCCGACTGGTCTCTGGGCGGATCGGCGCGATTGCGCGAGCGGCGCCGCGAGCGCTTTGACGGCGGGCGGGTGCCGCCCATGCGTATCGAAACCATGCAGTCGGATCCGATGCTGATCGGCAAGCGGGTGCCGGGCGAGCGCGACGAGCCCAGCCGCGGCCCGATCGAGGCCGGCGAGCGTGTCGATGACATTAGCCAGAGCGCGGACACGGTGTTGACGCCGCCGCCTGTGCCGCGCGAAGCCCTGGCGCCGGGCGTACTCGCGCTCAAAGATTCGGTGTCGGACCAGATCGACACCACGCCCTGGATGCCGCGGCAGGAAATCGCGCAGATATTTGACCGGGTTGTGCAGGATGAAGTGGCGCTGCTGCCGCGCCGCGAGATCCCGATGGTCGAAAGGATTCCGCAAGCTCCTGACATCGTGCCGTCCATCGATCTGGCCGGGCGCAGTTTCGGCAAGGCGATCGAACCGCCCAAGCCTCTGGAGTCCGCCGAGATCTTCGACACCGAAATCCGCCAGGGGACGTATAAGCCGCCGCCGGTCGAGATTCCCGAATCGGTGGCAAAAGTCCAGCCCGGCGCCACTGGCGAGCGTTTTGCCTTGAAGCCGGGCGAGCGCGGCGGAGCGGGAACGGACGGCGGAGCGGGAGCGGACGGTGCCGACGGCAAAGCGGATGACCGCAAGAAGGAAAAGCTGAAACAGGAGCTGGATCAGGCCGAGGCGCAGGGCCGGATCACTGCGGACGGCCGCAAGGCGCTTGAAACTCAAGCTGCGATCTCCGAAATGCAGGATACCATCGAGTACGTGCCGATCGACGACCTGCTGGCGGTGGGTATGGAGACCTACCGCGATCCCGCGCGCCCCGAAATCGTGTACTTCCGCATCGGTGTCCAGCCGCGCGCTGATAAGCATGTGCCGGTTATTCCCAAGGACATCCTGTTCGTGCAGGATGTCTCGGCCTCCATGTCCGAAGACCGCATGACCTTCTGCCGCAGCGGTCTGTCCGCAGCCCTGCAGACTCTCAATCCCGCGGACCGCTTCAACGTGGTGGCTTTCCGCGACAATTTCGAGCCTTGCTCGCCGGAATGGATGGATGTGACTGCGGGCAACTTGGGCAAGGCCGCGGCTTTTGTCGACCGCATGCGGGCTTTCGGCCAGACTGACGTGTTCGGCTCCCTGCAGGCGCTGATGAAACTGCCCCGCGACCCCAAGCGCCCGATGATCGCCGTGATCGTCACCGACGGCAAGCCCACCTCCGGCGTCACCGAGAGCGCGCAGATCATCGGCGAGTTCTCGAATCTTAACAACGGCATGATCTCGGTCTACATGTTCGGTACCATCAGCAAGGCCAATGTCTACCTGCTGGACATGCTGACCTACTGTAACCGCGGCACGTCTTCGGTGCTGCGGGGCAACCGCTGGGAGATACCCGACGCGATGGCCAGGGTCTACGAGGGTGTGCGCAATCCGGTGATGGGCGATATCACGGTGACTTTCGACACAGCCTCGCGCAGCGAGGTCTACCCGAAAGGCGCCACCAACCTCTACAAAGACCGTCAGCTTGAGCTGTGCGGCGTCTGCCCGGCCGATACCGAGGAACTGATCTTCCAGATCCGCGGGCTGGCCGCCGGCAAGGGTTACGACTCGATATTCCGCTTGAACATGGCGCGCCACGCCCAGGCCGGCACGGACGCCGTCAAGAGCCGCTGGGCGATCCAGAAAATGTACCATCTGGTCGGCGTCTATTCGCGCGAGGCGGCCCCGCAGACCATGGAGACCATGCGCCGGCTCAATCAGGAGTACGGCGTGGCCATACCTTATGCCGACCAGCTCAAGTGACCGGACAAAAACGCCGGCCGGGCGCAAACAAGGAATGAGCATGACAGCAGACAGACAA
>JAQWAM010000118.1 GCA_028707675.1 Kiritimatiellia bacterium
CGATCATCTCGCGGGCGAAGTTGATCACGCCGATCTGACACCCCTTGATGTAATCCGAACCGTTGTAGACCCCGATCTGAAACGCCTGGGCCGTGGCCTTGGAATGCGCGGCGGCGAAGTTCACCGCCCCGATCTGCAAACCATCGTAAGAACCTGAAACGTAGTTCGCGCAGAGGCAGATCTGAAGGCCAATGCCGTCGGCGTCAGCCACGTTGGCGATGCCGGCGATCTGCAGTCCGTTGGCGTGCCCGACCGAGCGCCCCACGATCCCGCTGATGTCAAGACCGTCGAAATTCTGGCACTCGCCATATATGATGTTGATGCGCAAACCGCCGACATCAAAATCCGCCGACGGCACCTGCAAAGGCGTCGCTAAGCTTAACATGAACGGCGTGTAGGATTTCCCGGAGGCGCCTTCCTGCGCCAACGCCGGAAACGATAGACACACGGCGACAACCGCCGCCGGAAAACCGCAGACCCATGTTTTCATAATAACTCCTTTGTGCCAATTATGCCTTTGTGTGAGACATCCCGGAATGCGGACAAACCCCACATTCAACTGTTATTAATTTACTCTAAAAAAAAGTCGGCTTCAACAAGAATCGTTTACTTGCTGCCGAGCGCTTTGCGCAGCAGCGCCTCCGTGTCCTGAACGGTGTTGTCCGCTTCAGCCGCAGCCTGCACCATCTTGCGCGCCTGATCCTGCTGGAAACCCAGCGCCATCAAGGCCATGACAGCGTCGCGCAACATGGTGTTGCGGGCGCTGTCCTCGCCCGGCTCGCGCCCGGCGAGAGCTTCCAGCGGATCGATCTTGTCGCGCAGCTCGATGATTATGCGCTCGGCGGTCTTCTTGCCGATGCCGTGCACGGCGCTGATGCGCTTGAAATTGTTGTCGGCAATGGCTGCGGTCAATTCGCTGACGGTCATGCCGCTGAGCACACTGAGCGCCACTTTCGGGCCGACGCCGTTGACGCCGGTCAGCCGTTCGAACATGCGCTTCTCCTCGGCCTGCGCGAAACCGAACAGGGTCTGCGCGTCTTCGCGCACATGGTGATGAACCAGCAGACGGCATGTCTCCCCGGTGTGCGGCAGCCGGTCGTAGGTGCTCAGGGACACCAGCAGCTCATAGCCCACGCCGTGAACGTCCAGCGTCACGAGCGAGGGCGTCTTGTCCGCCAGTATGCCGTTTAGGAACGCGATCATGCGGATTACACCACAGCGTCTTGCTCCAGCCGCGGGGCGTTGGCGAGAACGTATCGCTCGGCCTCGGCGCACCAGAGGTTATTGTTGCGGCCGCAGATTTCCGCGAGCGCCGCGAAATAAGGGTCGTTTTTGCCCAGCGCCGCGAAATCGTCGATCGCGGTCATGGGCATGGAAACGTGGGTGTAGACCAGTTTCTTGCCGCCCGGGATGTTGGGCAGGCGTTTTGTCGTGTCGGCCACGGAGTCGATGCCGCCGACATGCGTGATCATTACCGAGGGCTTGATCAGTCCCTGCGCGGCGTAATTCATCGAGTCCTGCAAATCTTTTGTGTTGCCGCCGGATGAGCCTACCACGTGATGTCCCATGTAATGCACGTCATAGAAGTTGATCGCCGCCTTGAAGTCGGATTTCGCCGGGCCGGCGAAGAAGTTCAGGCACCCTAGGTAACCGAGCAAGGCCGAGCCTTGGTCGATCAGGGCCGGGACCGGGGCGAAGACCATGACGTCGCTGAAGCCCTGTCCGCCGTTGGCGGCTTTGATCAATGCCACGGGATCGTCCGCCCTGCCGGCGTTGACATAATGCAGGTCAACGCCGCACTCGCGGGCATGAGACATCGGGAAAATTTCCGCGGCGCGGTCCAGCCGGGCCTGATCGATGTCGGTGATTACCAGACGGCCGGGCCGGTGTTCCGGCCCGTGCAGCGCCAGATCGATGGCGCTGAGGCCCATCGGTCCGCCGCCCGCCAGGACCACCATGCTGCCGCCGTTCTTGATGCCCATATGGTGGACATATTCGCCGGGGTTGAAATGGTAGCTGCAGCGGTAGGCCCCCACGATGCAGGAGACCGGCTCGGCGATCGAGGACTTGTAGTAGGCGTCGCCCTCGTAAGTCAGCAGGCAGTCCAGCTCCATGACTTCGCGCGGTATTACGACGCGGGTGGCGTGTCCGCCGATCCAGCGGAACGAGTAGCCGGGCGCCCGGTGCTCGTGGCCGGGGATGTTGAGCTGCGGTTGCACGCCGTATTTCTGGCCCGGACGGAACTTGTGCCGCCACTTTTTGCCCACAGCCAGAATCTTACCGCAAAATTCGTGCCCCAAAATGATCGGGTTCTCGGCCACGTCATCTGGAACGCGTTTGTGCTTGGCTCCTTGGATCGTGGCCTTGTAGTCCGACATGCAGATGCTGTTGGTCACGATGTCCGCCAATATTTCGTCTTCGCCGATCTCCGGCAGGTCAAAACGCTCAAGCCGCAGGTCGTTCTCGCCGTAAAGCCGCAGTGCCAATGATTCCATGATATTCTTTCCACGCGCTAATGGGTTAAGTTAAAAAGCCTATATGTTATATGTATACGCCAGTCTTGGACAAGTCCAAAAACTTTCCGGCTTGTAATCTGCAATCCGCCAGGCACCAAGCCAGCCTCCCCTTCGGCGTGTCCGGGGGCGCGGTTAGTTTGTAGATTCACCATTTGTAATCGCTTGATTTTGCGTGGCTTTTCGGTGTTGACTCCTTTCACCCCTCCCGGCATAATAATGAAATTTATGAAGAGTTTTGCTATAGATTCGGCGGCGGTTGCCGCGATGATGATGGCTTCCGCCGTTTCGGCGGCGGTGCTCGAGAACGACAAGGTCAAGGTCGAGATCGGAGCGCGGGGCGAATTGAAATCGCTCGTCTGCAAGTCGACGCGGCACAACTGGGCGGGCGGCGCGCAGTTGTGGCGGCTCTATTTTGACGATAAGCGCGGCGGCTTCGAGGAAAAGGAAACGCCGGTCCTGGGAGGCGAGCAGACGCCGAAGATCTTTCGCGCCGCCGACAAAATCGTCATTGAGTACGATTCGTTAGTCTGCCGCAGTAAGCGGTTCGATGCGAAACTGACGCTCACGGTGACGCTCGATGCGGACGGTCTCGTCCGTTTCGCGTCGGCTCTCGAGAATCGCGAAGCTCACACTTGCATCCGAGAGCTCCATTATCCGCTCGTCGGCGACTGCAACCTTCCGCAGAAAGCCGAGCTCCTCACGACATTCCTCGGGGGTGCCCGTTTTAAGAATCCTGCGGCAATGATTGTTGAAAAAGGCAACAAGCCCCCTTACTTCGGCCGCAACTGGGAGTTCCGTCAGATCGACTGCAAGTACCCGAGCCATACCGTCGCGAATTGTTTTGCGTTTCTGAACGACCGCGAGGGACTTTATCTCGGGAGCCACGATCCGACATTCCGGGACACGTGGCACGGGCTGCGCGTCTACCCCGAAAAGCCGATGACGTTCACGCGGCTCGAGACCGGACTCTACAAGTATCCGAATCTCCTCTGCGGCGGCATGTGGCGCAACGATTCCAACGTCCTCGCGCCTTATGCCGGCGACTGGAAGACGACTTCGCGCATCTATCGCAAGTGGGCAGACACCTGGTGGTCGAAACGTCCCGCACCGGAGTGGGTCAAGAAGATGACGGGGTGGCAGCGGATCGTGTTCAGGCATCAGTACGGGGTCACGCACTATACGCCGCAGGATGTCGCGGGAAAAATCTGGGGAGCGGGCCGCAAGGCGGGGATTGACTCGCTCCTCTGCTTCGGCTGGTGGAAGACCGGGATGGACAACGGATACCCGGACTCCTACTTCACGACCGATCCCGAAACCGGCGGAGACGGCGCGTGGAAAAAGGCGATCGGGGATTATCAGTCGAAGGGCGGGCGCTTCCATCTCTACTTCAACGGCAAGCTCATCGATCTCGAGAGCGACTACTTCAGGAACGGCCCCGGCAAGGATATTTGCTACCGCGACAATACCGGCGCCGTCTACACCGAGCAGTACCGCTTCAAGGGAACGGGAACCTTCACCGGTTACTTAAACACCCGCACCTTCACGCCAGCCGACCAGCGCAGCGAAACCTGGCGCGCGCTCCTCCGGAAGATGGCGGACCGCGCAATCGGCTTCGGGGCCGACTCGGTCTTCTTCGACCAGCTCGGATACTGCGAGTACTCGTCCACATGGAAAACGGGAGGTGAATTCCCGATGCCTGACACCCGCATCATCGCGCACAAGGCCGAGACCCTCAGGATGCTGCACGATTACTTGGACAAGACAGCGCCGGAGGATTTCGCGATCGGCACCGAGTGCTTCACGGACGTTTGCGCGCAGCACGTCGATTATGTCCACAATCTCATCAACCCGTCCAAGCCGACCGATTTCTCGGAGTGGCTGCGCTACACCTTCCCGGAAGTGCCGATCACGGATCGCGAGATCCGCGACGACACGGACGTCAAATGGCGCGTCAACCATAATCTCCTTCTGGGCCTGCGCACGGACGGCGAGACCTTCCGCTGTCAGCGCACGCTCGACTTCGCGCCCGCACATCAGAAGCGGCTCGGCCAGATCAACGCGCTCCGCGCGACGTATCCGGTTCTGATGGAAACCTACCGCGACACGGACGGGCTCGCGAATTCGAATCCCGGAGCGATCCTCGCCCGTGTCTTCACGGACGGCAAGCGTCTCGCTGCCGTCGCCTGCACCGCGAAGGGCAAAGCCGCCTCGGGAGAAATCAAGGTCACAGGCTGGACGCCGGTTTCGTCCGAAGGGATCGATGACGCGCGCATTACTTTCGCCGGCGACGCCGTCAAGCTCGATCTCCCCGCCGATGCCCTCGCGGTAATCGAATTTTCGCCATAATAAACTGAACAGTCACATTAAGAAGGATTCCTGACATGAACTCAAGACGCGATTTTCTCCGGAGCTCCATCTTCACCGCCAGCGCTTTCGCCGCCGCGGGGTGCGTATCGGACGGAAGTAACCGTTTCAATTTAAGGCGCGGCGCTCCGATGATGGGTTTCGCCGACAAGCCGATGGACGAAGTCCGGATCGGCATCGTCGGTGTCGGCGGTCGCGGTTTTGCGGCGATACGCCGGTTTGCGAAGATCCCCGGAGCGAAAGTGGTCGCGCTTTGCGACAACATGCAAGATAAGATCGACAAGGGCCAGAAGCGGCTCTCGGAACACAAGCTCCCTGCGGCAAAGCCCTATTATGGCGAGACGGCATGGCGCCGACTCTGCGACGATCCTCATATCGACGTTGTCTACAACACGACGCCCTGGGAGCTGCACGTTCCCGTCGCACTCGCCGCGATGAATGGCGGCAAGCATGTCTTCACGGAAGTTCCGAGCGCGCTTTTCGTCGATGATTGCTGGGAACTCGTCGAGCTTTCGGAGAAGACACATCGCCACTGCATGCAGCTCGAGAACTGCTGCTATGGCGAAGTGGAGATGCTAACGCTCCATCTAGCGCGGCTCGGGATGTTCGGTGAACTCGTCCACGCCGAGGGCGCGTACATTCACGATCTCCGGGGAATGGCCCAGGCAAAATGTCCGGACAACGAGTACTGGCGGTATGCCTGGAACAAGGCGCACAAAGGCAACTTCTATCCGACCCACGG
>JAQWAM010000119.1 GCA_028707675.1 Kiritimatiellia bacterium
CAGCGGCGCATCATGCACGCGCTCTGGGAAAAAGATGACGGACGGTTCATCAAGGTCGCTAATATCGTGGGGCATACCATGCAGTACCACCCGCACGGTGACGCCTCGATCGGAGACGCGCTCGTCACTCTCACTAACAAGCGCTACTTGATAGAAGGCCAGGGCAACTACGGCAACATCTACACTGGCGACCCTGCCGCGGCCACCCGTTACATCGAGTGCCGGTTGACCGAACTCGCCCGCAGCGAGCTGTTCAATCCCAAGTTGACCGATTTCATTCCCAGTTATGACGGCCGCAACAAAGAGCCCGCGCTGCTGCCGTCGAAGCTGCCGCTGCTGTTGATGCTTGGGGCAGAGGGCATCGCGGTCGGACTTTCCACCTCGATCTTTCCCCATAACTTTATAGAACTGCTTGAAGCCCAGATCGAGATCATCAGGAACCGCCCCTTCAAAGTGCTGCCGGACTTCCAGACCGGCGGGCTGATGGACGCATCGGAATACGACGACGGTGCGGGGCGCGTGAAACTGCGCGCCGTGATAGAGCGCCGCCAGCAAAACAAGCTTGTCATATCCGCCCTGCCGTGGGGACAGACCACGGAATCTCTGATCTCGAATATTGAAGACGCTATCAAAAAAAAGAAGGTCCCGGTCAAACAGATCCACGACTTCACAGCCGAAAAGGTAGAGATCGAGCTGACCCTGAACGCCGGCACAACGCAAGACCAGGCCGTCAAATCCCTGTACGCTTTCACGGCCTGCGAATACGCGCTCACAAGCCGGCCGGTCGTGCTTTACCGCAACCGTCCGCGCGAGATGTCGGTGTCGGAAATCCTAAAATCCTGCACAGAACAGCTGCTCGAACTTTTGCGCCGAGAACTCGAGTTGCGCGCCAAAGAGCTTGACGACCTGTTCCACGCCAAGACCCTTGAGCAAATTTTCATCGAAAAACGCATTTATAAATTGATCGAAGAGCAGACCACCTATGAAGACGTGCGCCAGGCTGTAATGGACGGCTTCAAGCCTTACCGCAAGAAATTGCGCCGCGAGATCACCTTGGACGACGTTGAGCGCCTGCTGCAGATCAAGATACGCCGCATTTCGCGCTATGACATCAACCGTAATCGCGAAGATATCCATAATGTTCTGACCGAGGAGGAGGAAGTCGCGAAAAACCTCAAATCCTTGCGCGCATACGCGACCCGTTACATCAAGGCCCTGCTAAAAAAATACGCCAAGCTTTATCCGCGCCTGACCAAGGTCGCGCAGTCACCCTTCGCCCAAATCGAGGTGCGCGCGCTGACGGCGACCGAGCTGACCCTTAAGCTAGACCGGCAGAACGGCTATATCGGCACCGACATCCGTAACGGGGAGGATCTTTTCAGGTGTTCGTCGCTGGACAAAATCTTGGTTGTCTGGAAAGACGGGCGTTACAAGATGATGCCGCCGCCGGACAAGTTTTTTGTGGACAAAAACCACATTTATTGCGCGGTTTTCGACCGCGACAAGCTTTTCACCGCAGTCTATACGGAGCCGGATTACGGCTTCACCTACATCAAACGCTTCGCGTTCGGCGGCGCCATTCAAAATAAGGATTACCGTCTGGCTCCTGAGAAAAGCGAGGTGCTGTTGTTGGAAGAAGAGACCCCGGAAGCGGTGTTCGTGAAATATAAGCCCGCTAAATCGCAACGTATCCACCAGCAGATGTTCATGCCGACGGAAGTGCTGGTAAAAGGCGTTTCGGCCCGCGGCATACAGATGACATCCAAGGACATAGCCAAAATTGCCACCAAAAAACCGGGCTGGTGGAACGACACGGACGAGTCGGTAAAAGGCGTTTTGAAATGATGCGGTCGAAGCGCCCAGCCCGTAAATCTGATATAATAGCAAACATGCATTCGGAACTCGATCTTTCTCTGTCCGCGCCGTCACCGCTTCATGGCGAGTCCGGACTGCCCGGCGACAAGTCACTCTCCCACAGGGCGGCCCTTTTCGCGGCCTTGGCCGAAGGCGAGAGTGTCATCGACGGTTTTCTCGTTTCAGGTGTGACACGCGTCATGCTCAATGCCTTGACCAATCTGGGCGCGGAATGGAGTCTCGACAAACACCGCCTGACAGTGCGCGGCAAAGGTCTTGCAGGTTTTGCGTCACCGTCAGATCCGATCAACTGCGGCAACTCGGCGACAACCATACGCATGCTGGCGGGGGCTATAGCCGCAACCGGGAAGGCCGCCACTCTCGACGGATCGGACGGGCTGCGTAAACGCCCGATGGACCGTGTGCTGATTCCGCTGGCCAATATGGGCGCGCGCATTGAATCGGTCAACGGTTGCGCGCCGCTCAAACTGACCGCCCGCACCGCTGCGCTACCTCTGCGACCGATCGACTATGACCTGCCGGTTGCCAGCGCTCAGGTCAAGTCCTGCCTGATTCTGGCGGCGCTCGCTGCGGCAGGCACTTCCGAAATCAGAGAACCCGGCCCATCGCGCGATCACACCGAGCGTATGCTTAAAGCCATGGGCGCTGACATACGCGAGAATGCCCCGCGCTCATTGCGCGTGTCCCCGTTGATTCGTCCGCTTTCCCCTTTGCGCTGCACGCTGCCCGGCGACATCTCATCGGCAGCCTTCCCGATGGTCGCCGCCGCAATCGTGCCCGGCTCTTCAATATTACTCCGCGAGGTCGGTGTCAACCCCACCCGCACCGGCCTTCTTGAGGTTTTAGCCGCGATGGGCGCTGAACTTAAAATCATCAATAAACGCTTTGTGGCAGGCGAGCCTGCCGCCGACATTTTGCTGAACGCCAAGCCTTTAAAAGCGGTTTCGGTCGGCGGAGAGACGGTCGTACGCATGATCGACGAATTCCCGGCCATGGCGATTGCCGCCTGTTTCGCTGACGGCGTCACTGAAGTGCGTGACGCCGAGGAGCTGCGCTACAAAGAGACCGACCGGATATCCGTGCTCTGCAAAGAGCTGCGAGCCCTGGGCGTATCTGTGGAAGAACGTCAGGACGGCTTCCGCATCACGGGCGGCACGATCAGCGGCGGAACCTGCCACGCCCGCGGCGATCACAGGCTGGCCATGTCACTGGCCTTGGCCGGGTTGGCATCCCCTGCACCGGTAGTTGTCCGTGACGCCGCCATCCTTAACGAATCTTTTCCCGCTTTCCTGCCCACATTGCGATCTTTGGGTGTAAGGACAAACCAAACTGGCACGGTGTTTGCTGAACAAAAAACATGACCGTACACAAGACAAGCGCGGCTTTTCTGATAGGCTTTTCGCTGCTGGGGCCGCTGAATGCGATTGCGACCGAGACGGTATGCGCTCTAGGGCTCCGCACAGACCTGAAAGCTGACGCCTTAAATCTGCCTTCAGAGGCGCGGCTCTCTTTTCCCGGCGAGTACAACTTCCATCTGACCGCGCCGCATGCCACCAACTGGATGCATTCCAGTGCGGTCCGCGTTGAATTATTGTGGCCAGACGACGCTCCTGCGGCCGACACGCTGTTCTGGCTGAAAGACCGCGACGATTTCTGGCATCAGCGCATGTCTCCAGTCAAACTGAAGCCCGGCATGACGAATCTGATCGAGGTGCCGTTCCAGCCCGGTGCCGCAGGCTGGCAGACCCCCGGCCATTCACTGGCATGGCATCACCGCGTTCGCATCAATCCAAAATCTGTCGGATTCCGCATTTTTGCGGATGCGGCCTTCACCGGCCGGTGCGTTCTGGTGTCTGCAAAACTGGCGCAGGTGTTTCCGAACACCCCCCCCACCATCTCGAAAATCCGGCAGATCACGCGCCGGCCGCAGGTTTTATCCCTGTATGAGGCCCGTTTTGACCTGCCCGACCGTTACCAAAACCCTTTCGACCCCGGACAGATTGACGCGGGGGCTTTTATCGTCACACCGGAAGGCGTCACCAACACAATCCACGCCTTTTATTACCAGCCGCATTACCGCTTGGAAGACGAACTGGGCGAGCCGGTCGAACCGGACGGACAGCCGGAATGGCGCTTGCGCTATTGTCCGCGCACTACAGGTGAACACGTCGTGACCCTGTACGCCAGGGACAAGCTGGGCGAATGCGCCGTTGCCGGCGCATTGCGTTTCACTGCCGATCCGGCTGAAACCGACGCCGTGCGGTTCGTCAGGGTGTCCGCCAAAGACCCGCGTTATTTCGAGTTCTGCGACGGTTCGCTTTTTTTTCCGATCGGCCACAACACGCGTTCAGCCACCGACGACCGCATGGACGACAAATTCCCGTGGATATTCCGCAAAGCCGAGGGGACAACGGCTTACCGCCGCCATTTCAAACGCATGCGTGATGCGGGGGAGAACATGGCCGAAGTATGGATGAGCGCATGGTCGCTGGGGCTGGAATGGACCGAGGGTATCGGGGGCTATCACGGCGCCAACGATTACCACATGGGCAATGCCTGGGAACTCGACCGGGTACTGGATCTTGCCATGTTTCACCGCATTCACGTAAATCTGGTATTGAATTATCACGGGCGCGTCAGCACCTGGTGTGATCCCGAATGGCACCTGCACCCTTACAACAAGAAAACTGCCGGCGGCTGGCTTGATATGCCGCTGGACTTCTTCAGTGATCCGCTGGCCATCGAGATGCAGAAACGCTTCTGCCGCTACACCCACGCGCGCTGGGGCTGGTCACCGGTGATATTCGGCTACGAACTCTGCAGCGAGATAAACCTGACCGGGCACGAGAGCCATCACAAGACTCATTTCGAGCCGTCCGTCGTGGAATGGTGCCGGAAGCTGGGAAGTTATCTCAAGGAAATCGACCATTACAGCCATCTTGTTTCGGCGCATGTCTCAAACGATTACAAGTTCCTCAACCCCGCGATCAGCGGCATGCGCGAGATGGACTTCAATCCGCTGGACGCGTATCACCACGGTCAGCCTGAACGGATCATAGGTCTGGTGAAAGAGACAGCCGCCGCCGGCCTGCAATACAACAAGCCGATCTTGATCACCGAGTTCGGCGGCTCGCCAATGGCCGCCGGCCTTGAACACCTGATGCTCGAACAGCACGCCGCCATCTGGACCGGCGCCTGCACGCCAATTTCCGGCATACCCATGTTCTGGTGGTGGCAGGTGGTTGACGAAAACGGCCTGTACCGGCGTTATGCAGCGATCCGTAATTTCATGAAAGACGTCGATCCGCGCGACATCTCTTCCAAATGCGTGGATGCCGCGCTAACTGTTGACGAGCGCGCCGACCAGTCGTTGCTTAAAAAATTCGCGGTCGTATGCACCGCCTCGCCGGAAAATGTTCGCGGTTATATCCACCCCGTCCGTTATGCCAGAAAAGGCGAAGTGCCGCCCGCTGCCGAACATCTCACTGTGGAAATCGGCGGGGTCACACCGGGTATTTTCCGCGTGGAGTTCTACGACACGCAGACCGGCAAGACAGTGCGCCGTTTCGACGCCCGCACCAAAGAAAACCTTCTGCCAATCCCGGTTCCAAAATTCACATCCGACTGCGCCTTCAAGGGGCACCTGTTGACCCCGGTGGCAAAACGCTGAAAGGTTTTCAGATCGCTCATAGTAAAATTTAAATTCCGGCTCGTAACAAACGACATTTTT
>JAQWAM010000120.1 GCA_028707675.1 Kiritimatiellia bacterium
GTTGGCTTCATCATCAAACTCGACTTGTCCGATATATCCATTGTATTCCATCATGGTAGCACCTCTGCTTCTTGCAAGAATCTGCGCACAGAGCGAACTGCGCCCTTGTCCGGCAACCGTTTAGGGTGTGGTCTATGAAACACGGCACGAACCCCATTCAGTTGTATTCGCACCCTAGAGCCTCGGCCCTCCGAGATATCGCCACCCAGAGCAACTGTAAGCGCTTCGATATCCTTCCATGGTATATCCGAGCTTTCCGGCCTAGCGATAATGCGCTCAAGGGTCTTCTGATGCGTCTTGTTCATTACTCTCGTATAGTATCAAAAAACGATATCGCGTCAACCGTCAATCATGATCTCTTTGGGGGCGGGTCGCGGCACCGCTTTCCGGCCCGTCCGCGCCAAAGCGGCGTCGCGCGGAATACCGCTTGCCGCCGCGCTCCAAATCCGTTCGCCCGGCTTGCGGAGCATCGGTATCGAAATCAACTTACTTGGTTAAATGAAGACAGAAGAGAAGGAAGGGGAAAATGGAAAGAATCAGCGAAGAAAGCGGCAATGGGAACGGGTGCTTTTATCTTGAGAAGATCCTGGCGGACGAACTCGGCGACAAGTGCGGTCTTTACGCCCGTGTGACTGTTCCGCCGGGGGCTTCAGTCGGTTATCATCAGCACGTTGGCGACAACGAGAGCTATTTCTTCTTGTCCGGGGAGGGCGTCTATGATGACAACGGCGTCAAACGCGCGGTGAAATCCGGTGATGCGACCTGGACGCCGTCCGGGGCATCTCACGGAGTCGAGAACACGGGCGCGGAAGATCTGGTCTTCATGGCGCTGATCATCAATTGCTGACCTATAACTTCAATAAAACCGAGGCTGAAATTGGTAGCGGGGGTTGGATTTGAACCAACGGCCTTCAGGTTATGAGCCTGACTCATAGATTGTTTTTTTATTGGGGAATAATGAAATTTTAACCCAAATAAAGGGTGTTGTTGGTGGTTTTGTTGGTTTTTCTTGTTGCGTTTGACCGGTCTGTTGCTGTATGTTCGTCTCGTTGCATGGGGAGGTGTTTGCTGCCGCTGCCTGTTCGCGAGCAGCCCGCCCCCCGGCATCAACTTCAGGCGCGCCTGTAAACAATCTCATGCTCGCGAAAAAGCCAGCGACATCTTTTCCTGTTCCGCTTTCGATATTTTCTGACGGGTAGCCACGTGCCGCCATTGTTTCACCGCGCGGCGAACGGATCCCATCATTTCTTTCGCAAGCGACGCATCCAGATGGAATGATGCCGCCACCTCCAGAGCCAGGTCGAGGTCAAGCCGGTTGTCGTTCTCGGTAATATTGAGTGTCAGTCCGTCCCCTTGCGGGTTCGGGTTCATGTCATACGCGGGCGAGAGCGTCCATCCGTCCCTGGCCGCAAGCATGAACCCGTGATTGCGCAAATGATCGTCGGTGTTGCTCACGCAGATGTTGAAAACAATCCGCCGCCAGAGTTCGGCCATGTCGGATTCAGGCGCAGATCCGTGCCGCATGAGAAACTCGGTCAACTCCAAGTAACTGACCCCCTCGGCCGCGTTTGTCCCGTCCGCATAGCCCAGCAACGTCATGGCAGAAGCGAAGTGAAGTCTCTGACCGGATGGCGTGCGGTCAAACCGACGCGACAGGAACGTGTGGTGCCGGCTCGTGAACGTGCGCGCGGTAGCCTCCGGAACCCGGATGCCTGCCTTCCTTGCAAGTTCATGAAGAACGCACTCCCATGCCCCGGTGTCCGCCTGATCGGAACGGCTCGGAAACTTCGCGATCCAGAGGCCGCCCCGTTCGTCAACGACCCCGGCCTTGGGCCGGGCGCCGCCCAGAGATGAACCCGGCGCGAGGAGCTGATTCAGCCACTTCAAGGTCTCTTCGCTGTCCTGCAAATCGCTTTTCTCAAACCGGAGGCTGGCGTGCTCCAAATCGCGCAGCGATGTCCACGGGGGCGTTGCCATCCGTTCGTCACTGTTCAGGTAAGAGGCATGAGCCCCTTCTTGAAAACGTATCGCGCCCATGCGTTGGCCGTCATAAACGCCCAGCAGATAGTCGAGTTCTGACAGCCGGCCCTCGGCACGCTTGTCGCGCCGCGCATAGCAGGCCTCCCTGCGGCGCATCAGCAAACGCCCCCACCGGTCCGGCGAGGAATCGAGGAAAATGCCGAAATTCTGCTTGGTGTCACGGAGAAACTGCTTACCCTCGAACAACTGGAGTTCCGGATCGAGCTGTTGCGCCAGTCCTCCGGACAGCCAGCCGCCGTCGTACTCGAAAGAGAAGACTTCCTTGCCGCGAACCCTGTCCATGGAAAGATGCCCCATGAGATGGGGACCGTTCAGTCCGGCCCAGTCGGCATAGACGCGGACCTGTCGCGGAACGCCGCTCATGGCGCCACCGCCTTTTGAGTTTTCGCCGCGCGTTTGCGAGCGACGAGCCGGGCGTCCTGAAGTTTCCGTCCTAGCACATCGTCTTGGGCGACGGACAGGAGTTCTTGCTCAAGCCCCAACGCAAACAGGACCAGAAAATAAGCGCCGAGAGCCACGCTGGGGTTGCCCTTCTCGATCTGCCAGAGCGTCGAACGGCTGATACCCGCCCGCTCCGCCAATACGGCGGCGCTCAATTTACGGCGCAGGCGCGCGAGCTTGAGCTGTTCCCCGAAGAGGGGCAAGACCTTGCGGGAGGAAATCGGCAAACACAGCTTTTTTTTCATAATGTCGCTAATATTAGACAAAACCGCCGATCATGTCAAAGATAAGCGTCCTGTTATGTTGTGTCCCGTCCTGATATAGATTGACACTTCTCCCCTTAAAGAAAAGTGTCAATCTATATCAGGACGGGACAGATATTTCTGCTGTTTAGCGTATTTTCCAGGTTGTTTTGTTTGGGCTTTTGTTTGGGCTTTTTCTTGGGTTTCTGCCCCCTGTAAAACAGCATATTCCACACTGTAACAGGCCAAGGGGCGATTCTGTCGTATAAACAAAAAACCTCGGGTTTATTGGTGTTTTTCAATAAAACCGAGGCTGAAATTGGTAGCGGGGGTTGGATTTGAACCAACGACCTTCAGGTTATGAGCCTGACGAGCTACCAGGCTGCTCCACCCCGCAATCTGGTTGTGTTTCTGGCGCGCCTCGCAGGAGTTGAACCTGCAACCTTCTGATCCGTAGTCAGATGCTCTATCCAATTGAGCTAGAGGCGCTCTTGAAACGAAAATCAATTTATCAAATAACGGGGCCGCATGACAAGAGGAAAGCTGATTTTTTATTTGCCTCTCATTTTCGCCCGTAGCCCCGGGCGGCCGGCTTGTACTCTTTCAGGATCGCGTCCATGCGGGCGAGGCTGTCCTGCAAGCCGCCTTCGCGGTTGCGCAGGCGCCAGACCGCGGCGTGCGCGGCCATCAGCTCTTCGGTCTCCCGGGCCAGCGCGCGGCAGGCGCTCGGCTCGTCGATGCCGCCCTCTTTCAACGCGATGCCGCGGCGGCAGGCGGCGCGCAGCAGGCGGATGACCTGCCCGGTCTCCCGGGCGATGATCGAGCGCGATGGCGGCAGGGATGCCGCCGCGGCGTCCACGCGCTCCAGGACCGATCGCAGGGTGGCGAAGGTGACGTTGCCGCCCAGAGGCCGCGAGCGCGGCGAGGAGAGGATTTTGAACAGCTCGGTGCTGTTGGCGTGCAGCGCCCCGCAGAAAAGGTAGACGTCGCCGAGCGTCAGCAGGGTCTCTCCGAAACCTTCGGTCAGGTGGCGGTCCAGCATCGCGGGCAGCGGCAGGTTGGCGTTGCGCGCGTGCCCCCACGCCACGGCCGCGCCATAGGCGAAGCCGGGCAGGCTGACGGCCAGCGGCTGCCAGTGGCCCCCGTCGCCCCAGTCGGTCATCAGGTAACCGCACGCGCCGTGCTTGAGCCCGTTGGCCGCGGCCGCGGCCATGTTGGCGAGCATGTTGGAGGTGCGCCCGGCCAGACTGTTCCATGAAGAGGTGCCGGGGCAGACATGGAAGGGTATGCCCGACGCGGCGAAGAGCGCCCCGTGCGCGTCGAACGGGTGGTCCTCTTCATAGCCCCACTCCAGGGCCACCGCGTCCCGCGGCAATTCCGGCACCAGCTCGGGGTGCCTGATGATGATGTCGCCCCAGAAGGCCATGCGCCGTCCCCGTGCTGTTACCAGGGCGTGGATCTTCTTAAGGAAGTCCAGATAGACGCGGCCTTCGCCGCGCTCGCGCACGAGCTCTGCCGAGCGCCCGCCGCCGCGCAGGTCGAAGGTCTCGTCGCAGCCGACATTGAAAAGGCCGGACGAGAAGTTGGGCAGGAGCTGGTCGTAAAGGTCGGCCAAGAACGCGAGACTCTGCGGGTCTGCGGGGCAGAGCGTGTCGGGCTTTTCGCGCTTGCCGCCCCAGGGCAGCGGCGCGCCGCCCTGCGGCAGCTCGGCCAGGCGGTTGTAGCGCGGCAGGGCGAGCCAGCGTTCAAGGTGGCCGAAGGAGTTCTGGTTGGGCACCAGCTCGATGTGGCGGGCGCGGCAGTAGCTGTCCAGCAGGCGCGCTTCTTCGCCGGTCATGGGCGAGGCCCCGCGCCAGACTTCTTCGTGCCCGCGGTAGGCGAAAGCGTGCTCCGTGTAAAGCTGCAACTGGTTGACCTTGAGCCCGGCCAGCGTGTCCGCCAGCCAGTACAGGGTTTCCATGGAGGGAACCTTGTCGCGGCTGATGTCCAGCATCACCCCGCGCACGGGGAAATCGGGCGAGTCCGCGATCTCGCAGCCCGGCAGCAGGTTGTCCGAGAGCCGCGCCAACTGCGCCAGAGTAACCGCCGCGTAAAAAAGCCCGGCGGCGTCATGCGCGGCGACTTCGATCATACCGCGGTTTATAAGGATGCGGTATGACTGGCGACCGGCCTCCGCCATTGAAAGCCGGAAAACGACATCGGCATGATCCGCCGCGTCCGAGAAACGCCAGCAGGCGCCGGGCACATCCTCCAGCACGCGTCTGATCGACGCGGCGGTCAGCGGATCCGCGCCGCAAAAGACGGTGCAGGGGGTCTTGAGCGCGAACGCGCCCTCGCCGAGCCGCGCGGAGCGCGGCAGCGGCAGCAAGCTGTTCAGAGGAGATTTCATTTTTCGCCTCGACAGGTTCGATGGAATCGATGTTAATGAAGATGTCGATCATCCTGGGACGTTCGGGTGTCGCAGTCTCTCTGCCGCACCACCTCGTACAGCGCCACGGCGCCGGCGACACCGGCGTTGAGCGAGGCCACGCGGCCTTTCATCGGCAGGCAGGCGATGAAGTCGCATGTCTCGCGCACGAGGCGCGAGAGCCCGCGGCCTTCGCTGCCGACCGCCAGACCGACGCGGCCTTTGAAGTCCACGGCGGTGTGGGGGCGCGCGTCCGGACCCATATCGAGCCCGGTGATCCAGGCGCCCTGCGCCTGGATCTCTTTCATGGCTCTGACCAGGTTGACCACCTTGGCCACGCGCATGTGTTCGGAGGCCCCGGCGGAAGCGCGCGCCGCGGCGGGCGTGATGCCGGCGGCGCGGTCTGCGGGCAGCAGCACCGCCGTGACGCCGGCCGCGTCGGCGGTGCGCAGCAGCGAG
>JAQWAM010000121.1 GCA_028707675.1 Kiritimatiellia bacterium
CGTGTCGTCAATCAGTTTGATTTTTTCGCGGATAGAGGCAGGAGTGTAGACATAATCCTGTTCACTAGTGTGCTGTCCCTCAAATGCGCTTACACAACTCCAGTTTTCTTGGCGGCCTCCTTTGCGCGCCGGATTCTCTCAAGGATGACGTGGCCGTCCTTGTGCCAACGATATGGGCGCGGGGCGAGATTGCGTTCCGCCAGATAGGCCTCGATGGTTGCGGCGAGTTCCCGAACATGCGCGAAGCTACCTTCGCGGATGGCATCCTGCGACAAGTCGCGGAAGAAGCGCTCGACCAGGTTCAGCCAAGAGCTCCCGGTCGGCGTGAAGTGCATATGAAACCGGGTGTGCTTGGCCAGCCAGGCGCGGACCCTTTCGTGTTTGTGGGTGCCGTAGTTGTCCGCGATCAAGTGCAATTCGAGGCCCGCAGGCGTTTCGCGGTCAATCTGCTTGAGAAACCGCAGCCAATGGACGTGCGTGTGCTGCTCTTCTGTGCGGGAGATGATCTTCCCGTCCAGGTAGTTGAGGGCCGCGAACAATGTAACGGTGCCGTGCCGGATATAGTCGTGGGTCTGCGTGAGGATGTGCCCGACGCCCAAGGGCAGGCCGGGTTGCGAACGTTCCAGCGCCTGGCACTGGCTCTTTTCATCGCAACACAGGACCAGCGCATGCTCCGGCGGGTCCAGATACAGGCCGATGACGTCCCAGAACTTGGCCTCAAACAGCGGGTCTTTCGACAGCTTGAAGGTTTTGACCAAATGCGGCTTCAGTTCGTTGCGCCGCCAGATCTCATGCACGGCATGGCGCGACACGCCCACCGCCCGCGCCATCGAGCGCACGGACCAGCGAACCCGGCCCGGAGGCGGTTGCGCAACCCGCGTAATCACCGCCTCCACTTTCTCCACCGGAAGCGAAGGCTTGCGCCCCCGGCCCGCTTGATCGTTCAAGCCCGCCAGTCCGTGCCGCGCAAAACGATTTGTCCACTTCGTGATCGCCATACGGCTTACTTTCAGCTCCGCGGCGATGTCCGCTTGCCGTACCCCCGCAGCTTTGCGCAAGATAATCGCAGCCCGCAGGCTGTCGCGCTTCGCTGTGCTGCTGGCGCGCTCCCTGCGGGTCAACTCGGCGCGAACCTCGTCATCCAAAATGAGTTGCATTACTGGTCTTCCCATGCGCGTAAGAATGGCATAATCAAACCATATTGTAAAGTCAATTCGGTGACGCTACACTAGTGGAAAACAGTCAACCATAAAAAGCCGCAAAAAAACGTTGGTCTCGTGGCCGTCCGCCTGTAGCCTACAGGCGCATGAAAAAAAACAAACGCAAGGCGCGTCACCGCGCAACCACGAGGCCAACCAAGACAGCATACACCGCCCTGCGGCAGATCGTCCAGTGGATTCCCGAAGGGCTTCCGGACCGTATCGCGCGGGAGGCGAAGGCGGACATCATGGAACGCCGCGGCAGAGAATGGCGCCGAGGCGTCCCTCCGTACCGTTTCCGCACAACACCCGACCTGTTGCCGCTTACGGCTTGACCTTGATGAACGCGCCGGGATACGCGGTCAATTTCCCGTCTGCCGTCACAAACGTCAACTCTTCGATCAACCCCCGCGCTTTCTTGGGCAGTTGCCCCGCTGCCGCCCAAAGCAGAACGCGCGTGTCCAGCAGCAGTTTCATTCAGAGCCTCCGAATATAGCTTCTATCACCGGCAAGCCCATATCGTCGAAGTCCGCGGGAATGCGGCAGGCGCCTTTTAAGAATCCGACACGCTGCGCCGGAGCCTTGTCCGGCTCGAAGGGCACGACCATGGACACGGGATTCCCTGCCCGCGCGATGACAAAAGAATGACCCCTCGCCACATCCACAAGCAGCGCCGAAAGACGGGTTTTTGTTTCGTGGATATTAACCGTCATCATGCACACCTCCTGTTTTAAACCTTAACTTAGTCATTAAACTTAGTTTAAGTTACCAAGCAGCACCCGGTTTGTTAACGCCAGAGGCATTATGCGCGGCAGATCTCAGCACCCGTTTGCATCCACACGTATCCTGTGTTAATTTCATACTTGTTGCCGGAGATGCTAATCATGACAAACATCGCGCGGACGCTCGCCCCCGGGCCTGCGGTCAGACACAAGCTGGGGGGCGAGTGTCCTCACGAGCCCCAGAGAATGGCACCGGGTCGTCCGCTTTCGGATTCCGGATCGCCGAAAGTTTGGGCGAATGTTTGGGTTTTCAAAAGGCGGCGGCGGGTGTATACTAATAATTTTTAAGACATTTTTCACATGTTTGGGAGGTGACTGATGAGCAAGACGGTATGGTGCGGCAGCGGGTTTCCGAAGGTGGGGATACGTCCGGTGATTGACGGGCGGCGGCGCGGGGTGCGGGAGTCGCTGGAGACGCAGACCATGAACATGGCCGAGAGCGCGGCGCGCCTGATATCCGCCGGCCTGAAATATCCGGACGGCACGCCGGTGCGCTGCGTCATCGCCGACACCACAATCGGGGGGTGCGCCGAGGCCGCGGCCTGCGCGGCCAAATTCGAACGCGAGAACGTGGGGGTTTCGCTGACCGTGACGCCCTGCTGGTGTTACGGCACCGAGACCATGGACGACAACCCCTATCTGCCCAAAGCGGTATGGGGGTTCAACGGCACGGAGCGTCCGGGCGCGGTTTATCTGGCCGCGATGCTGGCAGGTTACGCGCAGAAGGGTTTGCCGGCCTATGGCATATACGGGCGCGATGTGCAGGACCGCTCCGACACGACCATACCGGCGGACGTGCGCGAAAAGCTGCTGCGGTTCGCCAAGTCCGGCCTGGCGGCGGCGATGATGCGCGGCAAGTCCTATCTCTCGCTGGGCAGCTCGTCCATGGGCATAGCCGGATCGTTCGTGGACTACGACTTTTTTCAGGAGTATCTCGGTATGCGCACCGAGAACGTCGACATGTGCGAGTTTGACCGCCGCATCACGGAGGGCATTTACGACCGCGAGGAGTACGGCAAGGCATTGGCTTGGGTCAAGAAACACTGCCGGGAGGGCAAGGACTACAACCGCAAGGCGCTGCGGAAGACCCGTGCCGCGAAAGACGCCGACTGGGAGTATGTTGTGAAGATGGCGTTGGTGGGGCGCGACCTGATGGTGGGCAACCCGAAGCTGGACGAGATGGGATACGGAGAGGAGGCTCTGGGGCGCAACGCGGTCGCGGCGGGCTTTCAGGGCCAGCGGCAGTGGACCGACTACAAGCCCAACGGCGATTTCATGGAGGCGGTGCTGAACAGCTCTTTCGACTGGAACGGCATACGCGCGCCTTACATCATGGCCACCGAAAATGATTCGCTCAACGGCGTCTGCATGCTGCTGATGTACCTGCTGACCAACCGGGCGCAGATATTCGCGGACGTTCGCACATACTGGAGCCCGGACGCGGTCAAGCGGGTGACGGGCAAGCGCATGACCGGACGCAACGCCAACGGGTTCATCCACCTGCTCAATTCCGGGGCGGCCTGTCTGGACGGCTGCGGCAAGCAGCGCGAGAAAGGCAAGCCGGCCATGAAGCCCTTCTGGGAGATCACGCCCAAAGAGGCGGACGCCTGCATGAGGGCGGTGGAATGGGATCCCGCCAACGTCGAATATTTCCGCGGCGGCGGGTATTCGTCCAGTTTCCTTTCCGAGGGCGGCATGCCGATGACCATGACGCGCGTCAGCATCGTCAAGGGGCTCGGGCCGGTGCTGCAGATCGCGGAGGGGTGGTCGACCGCTTTGCCGGCGGGGGTCTCGGAGGCGCTGATGGCGCGGACGGATCCGAACTGGCCCTGCACATGGTTCGTGCCGCGGCTCACCGGGTCGGGGGCTTTCAGCGACGTTTACAGCGTGATGAACAACTGGAGCGCCAACCACGGGGCGATCAGTTTCGGGCACATCGGCGCGGATTTGACCACGCTGGCGGCGATGCTGCGGATACCGGTGGCGATGTCCAACGTGCCTGCGGAGAGCGTTTTCCGTCCGCACGTGTGGGGACTGCTGGGCGCGGACGACCCGACCGGAGCCGACTACCGGGCGTGCCGGCTGTTCGGGCCGGTTTACGGTTGAGCGCGGAGACGCGAGAAAATCCAAAACGGGAGAGATGTCAGATGCTGATGCCTGTGGTGACTTACGGCAACGGGGTTTTGCGGGAAAAGGCCTTGCAGGTAGAGGAGATAACCGACGGGATAAGGTCGCTGGCGCGCGACATGCTTGAAAGCATGTACGCGTCGCGGGGGGTTGGCCTGGCGGCGGAGCAGGTCGGCCGCAGGGAGAGCCTGTGCGTTATAGATGTGCCGCCGGACGCCGAGAAGGATGGGTGCCGGGCGGAGAACGCCGCGGTGGAGATGCCCCTGACGATGGTAAATCCCAAAATCCTGTTGGCGGAGGGCTCGCAGCGCGACGAGGAGGGGTGCCTGAGTTTTCCGGACATAATCGCGCAGGTCACGCGGGCCGAGAAGGTCACGGTGGCTTACACCGGGCTGGACGGTGAGCGGCGTCAGGCTTCGGCGCGCGGACTGCTGGCGCGGGCGATCCAGCATGAGATCGACCATCTAAACGGCGTTTTGCTGGTGGACAAGATGAGCGCCATGCAAAAAATGGCGGTGTCCGGCAAGCTCAAGCGCCTGCAAAAGAGAACAACATCCGCTCACTGATAGCGGTCAAGATAGCCGCCGGGCAGCGGAATCGTGCCTTCCCAAGCGGCGGGAGCCGCCCACGGCATATCGGTTTCGGCGGGAGAGTCGTGCATGCATCCTGCCGCCAAGAGCAGAGCCGTCAGGGCGGCAAGAGCCAGAGTTGTTGCGTAAGGTGGTTTAGAAGAAAACCACATCGCCTTTCTCCACGGGAGCCTGTTGCCAGTCGTTCAGGATGTCGGCGACGACCAGGTTTTTGCCGCGCACGGCCTGGCGCAGTTTTATCCTTGTCACGAAATCGCCGGTGGCGCTCTGACGGCCTGGGCGGCGGATGTTCATCTCGAGCTGCGGCAACTGGCTTTGGCGTTCCGCGCCGAGCAACTCGTCTATGCTGTCGTCGGAGAAGTTGATGATAACGAATTTAAGCTCGTCGTTGGCCTCGATGATCTGCCCCTTGTCGCCGGCGGAGAGCGCGGTTACGGCAGTGACGGCCTCCTGCTGGCCGGCGGCGGGTGTGCGTTTGCCTACATAACGCTCTTTCATCTCGTCGAAGGCCTGGCGCACCTTGGCCAGATCCTCCGTAATCGTCACGAGGTCCTCATTGAGTTTCTCGACTTCATTTTTGGAGTCCGCGAGCTCGGCGGCCACTTCGCGTTTTTCCGCTGTGAGGCGCGCCACGCGGGTTTCCAACTCGGCCTTCTCGCCCGTGAGCGCGGCGACCTTTTCTTTTTCGCCTTTGAGTTCAACCTTGACGGTGCGGCCGTCGCTCTTCAGCTTGTTGATCTCCTCGATGGAAGAGGTGAACTGCTCGCGCAGTTTAGCCAGTTCTCCGCGGGTGGTGTTGAGCACGGCCTGCTGGGGTTTGGCGCGTTCGAAAAGGTGGTCCATCAATTCTTGCATTGGGCCGGGCCCTGTGGTCGCGGGG
>JAQWAM010000122.1 GCA_028707675.1 Kiritimatiellia bacterium
GTGAGGATGGTTTCTTATGGAGCGGCGGATCGGGTTTGTGGGCATCATACTGGAAGACCGCGACAGCGTTGAGGCGGTGAACCACATCATATCGGGACATTCCGGTCTGATCTTAGCGCGGGTGGGCCTGCCGTGCCGCGAGAAACACATCGCGGTGATCACGCTGGTGGTGGAGGCCTCCACCGACGAGCTGGGCAAGTTCACGGGCCAGCTCGGCCGCGTTGAGGGCGTTTCGGTCAAGTCCGGGCTCGCCAAGCAGGCCCGGGCCGGCATGTCGGCTGAATCCGTTTGAGTCCGCAAACATGCGGCTTGTTTGCGGAGGAACGCAAATAATTCGCTTTCAGTGAACACCTAAACGCCTGTTAGCCTAAAATCCTGCGCTGCAGGAAAAGTTTTCGCGCCGTGTTGACATACCCGATGGCTTTCGATAATCTTATCCGGTTTCCTTTTTCACCGGGATCGGCTTTCCGGTTAATAGGGAAGCAGGACATTGGCAAGGTTAGGGAACTTCCGCACGATGGTTCCGGGTCTCTGGCCCGGGACTTATTGGGTTAGGGGTTCTTTGCCCCCGCAGGGGAGATGGAGGAAGCCAACATAGCTCAGTTGGTAGAGCACTTCCTTGGTAAGGAAGAGGTCGGCAGTTCGATTCTGCTTGTTGGCTCCAGCTTTGGCGATGGTTGTTTTGTTACACCTCACAGGAGAACAGAAAAATGGCGAAAGAGACATTTGTCCGCGAGAAGCCTCACGTCAACGTCGGCACGATCGGCCACGTCGACCACGGCAAGACAACGCTGACGGCAGCGATAACCAACATTCAGGCGCTGAAGGGATTTAACGCGCCTATCAGTTACGATCAGGTCGCGAAGGCTTCGGAATCCGCCGGACGCCGCGACCCCACCAAGATCCTTACGATCGCGACCTCGCATGTGGAATACGGCACGCCTAACCGCCACTATGCGCACGTCGACTGTCCGGGGCATGCCGACTACGTCAAGAACATGATCACCGGAGCGGCGCAGATGGACGGCGCGATCGTGGTCGTGAGCGCTGCCGACGGCCCGATGCCGCAGACCCGCGAGCACATCCTGCTGGCGCGCCAGGTCGGCGTTCCCGCGATCGTTGTGTTCCTCAACAAGGTTGATCTGGTTGACGATCCCGAGCTGCTGGATCTCGTCGAGATGGAGATCCGCGAGCTGCTTTCCAAGTATGAGTTCCCCGGCGATGACATTCCGATCGTGCGCGGCTCGGCGCTGCCGGCCACCAAGGCCACGAGCGCGGATGACCCGGCGGGCGAGTGCATAACGAAGCTGATGGAGGCGCTTGACTCCTACATTCCCGAACCCGAGCGTCTGCTGGACAAGCCGTTCCTGATGCCGATCGAAGACGTGTTCTCGATCGAGGGACGCGGCACGGTGGTGACCGGGCGTGTCGAGCGCGGCATCATCAAGGTCGGCGAGGAGATCGAGATCATCGGTCTGCGTCCGACGGCGAAGACTACCTGCACGGGCGTCGAGATGTTCCGCAAGCTGCTGGATCAGGGACAGGCCGGAGACAACATCGGCTGTCTGCTGCGCGGCACCAAGAAGGAAGACGTCGAGCGCGGCCAGGTGCTGGCCAAGCCCGGTTCGATCACGCCGCACACCGAGTTCAACGGCGAGGTTTATGTCCTGAGCAAGGAAGAAGGCGGGCGCCACACCCCGTTCTTCAAGGGCTATAGGCCGCAGTTCTACATCCGCACGACGGACGTCACGGGCGACATCACCCTGCCGGAAGGCGTGGAGATGGTCATGCCGGGCGACAACATCTCGATCGTCGTGAAGCTGATTTCGCCGGTGGCGCTGGAAGACAAGATGCGTTTCGCCATCCGCGAGGGCGGACGCACGGTCGGCGCCGGCACAGTCACCAAAGTTATCAAATAAAAAGCTGACTCCTGTGAGCGTGTCCCGTCCGGCGGTGTGCGCATTGGCGGGCGGGGCACGGGTTTTATTAACCAGCAGGCGGCAACAGTGAGGCGGATATGCCCAGAGAATTAGCGATCATGGCTTGCACCGAGTGCAAGCAGCGCAACTATACGACGACCCGTAACAAGCGGACGACACCCAACCGTCTGGAGATCAAGAAGTTTTGCCCGGCCGAGAGGAAGCATACGTTGCATCGGGAAACCAAGTAGTTTGCAGAAACCTTAGGCCAGTAGCTCAATTTGGCAGAGCACCGGTCTCCAAAACCGGTTGTTGGGGGTTCGAGTCCCTCCTGGCCTGCCAGTTCCGGTGGATCATACCATCGGGCCCGTGACAGGATCAGGGCGCAAGAGGCCATGCCGTCGAAGCGCGGCGGCTGAAAGGGTTGACGGAATGAGCAAAGTTAAAGAATTTATGCGTAGGCTGCTCTCCTATCTGGGCGAGGTCGGCATTGAGTTCAAGAAGATCTCTTGGCCTGACCGGCAGGAGCTGGTCGATTCAACTCTGGTGGTTATTTCCTTTATTGTGATTCTGGCCGTGGTGGTGCTCTGCTGCGACAAGACCATCATGTTTTTCCTGCAGTTGGTGCACGCTTAACCCATGGGAGCGGCCATGACTAAACAATGGTTTGTTTTACATACGCTGACGGGGCAAGAGCAGAAGGTCAAGCGTTCGATCGAGGCCCGTGCCAAGATCGATGAGATGTCGGATTTTATCGGTGAGGTCGTGATCCCCACTGAGAAGGTTTCAGATGTCAAGAACGGTGTCAAGAAGACCGTGACGCGCAAATTTTTTCCGGGCTATGTGTTTATCAGCCTTGCCCTTTATGATGAGTCCAAAACCATGCTGGAGCCGACCTGGCGTTTTCTCAAAGAAACGCCGGGTGTGATCGGTTTCATCAGAGGCAAGCATCCGATGCCGCTTTCCGCGACTGAGGTTGACGCGATAGTCAATCAGGTGGCGGAGAAAAAAGAAAAGGTCAAACCCAAAGTTCAATTTGAGCCGGGCGAGACAGTCAAGATCATCGACGGGCCGTTCATGAGTTTCAACGGCACTGTGGATGAAGTGGATCCCGACCGCGGCAAGCTGAAGGTCTCTGTTGCGATCTTCGGGCGCACTGCCCCGGTGGAACTGGAGTACTGGCAGGTGGAGCGCGCGGTCAGCGAGAACGCGTAGCGAAGCTGTCGGACGGTGTCGCCACAGCGCGGCTACAGTTCGTCAAGTGCGGTTCGTAAGTACCGGTGGGGATGCCGGGAGGGCCGCGAAAGACAAGGTGAAAAAATGGCGAAAAAGGTCATGGGGACCATTAAGCTGCAGATTCCCGCGGGAGCGGCGAATCCGGCGCCGCCTGTGGGCCCGGCATTGGGTGCGCAAGGCGTGAACATAATGATGTTCTGCAAAGAGTTCAACGCGAAGACGCAGGACAAGGCCGGTCTGATCATTCCCGTGGTCATTACGGTGTATGCGGACCGCAGTTTCTCTCTGGTATTCAAGAGCCCGCCCGCTTCCGCTCTGCTGAAGAAGGAGGCCGGGCTGGCCAAGGGATCCGGCATTCCCAACCGCGACAAGGTAGGCAAGGTCACGCGCGAGCAGATCCGCAAGATCGTCGAGATCAAGAAGGCGGATTTGAACGCGACGGACGAGGCTGCGGCGATGCGTATGATCGAGGGCACCGCGCGCAACATGGGTATCGAAGTGGTTGACTGATAAAGGGGAGACGGATCATGGCTAAGCATGGTAAAAGGTATGTCGATGCCCAGAAAAAGGCGCCGACCGCGCTGGTAAGCCTGGAGGAGGCCGTCGCTTTTGTCAAGGCGAACGCGGGCGCGAAATTTGATGAGACCGTAGAGGTTGCGATGCACCTCGGCGTGGACATCAAGAAATCTGACCAGACGGTGCGCGGAACGGTGACGCTGCCGCACGGCACCGGCAAAAATGTGCGGGTTGTCGTTTTCGCGGCTGGAACGCACGCCGACGAGGCCAAGGCTGCCGGGGCGGATGAGGTCGGCTATGAGGAACTGATCGAGAAGATCAAGAACGGTTGGACGGATTTTGACGTGGCGATATCCACGACAGACGCGATGAAAGAGGTCCGTAAGATTGCCCGTGTCCTCGGGCCGCGCGGACTTATGCCCAACCCCAAGACCGGCACGGTCACTGACGATGTCGCGGCGGCTGTCAAGGCTTCCAAGGGAGGCAAGGTGGATTTTCGCATGGACCGCACCGGCAATGTCTGCGTCTTGTGCGGCAAGCGCAGTTTTGAGGAAAACAAGCTGGTCGAGAATATCCGCGTGATCGTGGATGCGGTCAAGGCCGAGCGGCCGGCGGGGGCCAAAGGCATCTTTGTGCGTACTCTGACCGTAAGCTCCACCATGGGCGTGGGTGTGCATGTGCTGGTCAAAGAGTTCGAATAAACCGGGAGGCTGATGCAATGAGAACTGAAAAAGCTTCAATTTTGAATGAGGTCATTGAGCGCGTCAAAGCTTCCGACTTCTGTTTCGTGATGAACTATGGCGGCCTAAAGGTCACGCAGCTCACCGCGCTGCGGCAGGCGCTCGGGAAATTGAGCGCGCGGGCCATGGTGGTCAAGAACAACTATCTGTCCAGAATCGCTGAGGAACAGGGCTGGGCCGGTGTGGCGGCCATGTTCGTCGGGCCTACTGCCATCGTGACCGGCGAGGGCGATGTCACCGAGGTGGCGAAGGTTCTGGTGGAATTTGCCAAGCAGAGCGGCAAAGCGGATATCAAGGGAGCCACCATGGACGCCGTCGCATTGAGCGCGGCGGATGTCGTGGAGCTTTCGAAGCTGCCGTCGAAGGATATGATGCGCGGCATTTTGCTGGGCACGCTGACTGCGCCGGCCACGAGTCTGGTGCGTGTGCTCAACGCCCCGCTGCTTGATATGCTTTATGCGCTCAAGGCATACGAGGATAAACAAAACGGATCTGCGGCATAAAAGTGTCGTAAAAACCCGGGTTGCCGGGCGGCGGCGAGTGCCGGCGCCCGACACGGACGGAAACGGCCGTGTTCGCTTGTTCAGCGGGTTTGCCCGCGGGTACCCCGCCCGCGATTAACGCGTGCGGTTGCACATAAAGGAAAAGTGAAATGACAAACGAAGAAGTGATTGATTTTCTGAGCAACCTTTCGGTGCTCGAGATCTCCAAGCTGGTCAAGACATTGGAGGAGAAGTGGGGTGTTACCGCCGCCGCTCCCGTGGCGGTTGCCGCCGCGCCGGCCGCTGCCGCGGCGCCTGAGGAAGAGAAGACTGAATTCGACGTGATTCTTGCGGAATTCGGCTCCAACAAGATCGCCGTTATCAAAGAAGTCCGCGCCATTACGGGTTTGGGCCTGAAGGACGCCAAGGATCTGGTCGAGGCCGCCCCGAAACCGGTGAAGGAGGCTGTCAGCAAGGATGAAGCCGCCAAGCTCAAGGAGCAGCTTGAGAAGGCTGGCGCCAAAGTCGAAGTGAAATAAGCTTCGCGTAGTTTTAATGCGGGGGCCGCCTGCCTGATGGCCGGGGCAGCCTCCGCAGTCGGTCTGGAGGCGCTGGCGCCTTCAGACCGGCGAGCCCGAAAGGCCATCGGTTTTACAGTCGTCAAA
>JAQWAM010000123.1 GCA_028707675.1 Kiritimatiellia bacterium
GAAGGTTGTTTTCTAGCTGGAACTGCCGATGCTCCTTTAACTTTAAAGTGTAACTTAACAAAAAAGGACACTACCAAGTATCGTCGCCTACACCGTTTAGAGCCTTCTTTAACGTTGAGATGCGGCGAGATTTTTTTTCATCCTTTGGAAGATAGATACTTAACACCGAGAGAATATTTGCGTATTCACAGTTATCCGGATTCGCATGTGTTGTGTGGCCCCATAAGGGGGCGCACAGGGACGGTCAAGAATCTTGACCAGCATCGCCTTGTTGCCAATTCTGTCCCGCCGCCGCTGGCGCGAGCCATTGCCGAGCAGATCATAAAGGTGGTAAGATGAGTTCTAAAATTTATGAGTTGTTTGGCTATTTGACGGAAGACAAATCCCCCAAAGCCACGGCTTGTCGCTCGCAATGCCTTTGTCCGTTTACCGGGGAGGAATGTGATGGCGGAGGCAATCGGTATCAGTCATTCTTGGACTTGCAGGCAGCATCTGACAAAAACTTGATCGGCTTCTTCCGAGGGCGCAAGACTAAGATTCCGGCTGGAGTATGTTCGCTTATAACATCCGGGAAAGTTTGGATAGTTTGTCCTCGGCGGTTATTCGTTTTGGATCATGGGGCGGAGCGAACCGCACACGAAATCTTTTGTGAAAAGCTGTTAAGAAAGTATAACCCTTCAGCTTTTGGGCAGAAAACAGGTGTATGGTCAGAATTAAAAATCAAATATTCAGAATGCGCTTTCCAGAACGATGACGATATTGACAAAACTTTTGACTATACTTTTGATTATGTAATTTGCTCAACAAGACCGAAGCCGATTAGTGAGATTGCAGACGCTCAAGGGTGCAGTGAACAAAAGCTGCACTCAATGCTTTTGAAGAACGGGTATACGATAGCTCGCAGGAACAATCAAGTTTATGTGGAGGAATACCCTGACGGCCCCCCCATAATCATTGAGGTGATGACATCCAGTACGTCAGGAGGTAATAAAGCGAAGGGGACAACGGTACAAAACGCATTTAGTGAAGCCATTCTAGGGGTACCACATATTGCGCCAGGAATTAATTATAGACAAATATGGGCTCGGATGGTGAGCCAGTTGATTGTAAAGTCACAAATCGGGAAAGCTTGGGGCGGGAAGACCGTCTGGGTTTTACAGGACGCATTAGTGAATTACATATCCAGAACGACCGACCTCAACTTAAAAAAATTGATTACAGCAGTGTTGCAAGATGTCAACATTTTGTCCCTGAAGTTGAAGCAGACCGAAACCAAATGTTCTGAGCCTGTTCCACTTCAAGTCGATAACTTGTATGCCGGCAAAATTCCGAAAATACAAGGAGACACCGATTTTAACAAGTTGTTGCAGGCGGCAAGTGTTCCGCCCAAAGCGATTCTTGAAGCTAAACTGCTTGCAAAAAGGCCGAGAACTTTTATCACTCTTTAGAGTACAGGAGAAAGCGCGATGAGACCAGTGGTATTGATTATTCGTGACGGGTGGGGGTTGAATCCCAGGGAAGAGGGGAACGCGGTTTTCGCGGCGCGGACGCCGGTGATCGACCGCCTGAAGGCGCGGTATCCCTGGACGCGGCTGGCGTGCAGCGGCGAGGCGGTAGGGCTGCCGGAAGGCTATCAGGGTTCGAGCGAGGTCGGGCACCTGAACATGGGCGCCGGGCGCGTGGTGGTGCAGGAGCTGAAGCGGATTGACGACGGGCTGAGCACGGGCGAGCTGTTCAAGTCGGAAAAGTGGTCGGCGCTGATCGAAAACTGGAAGGCGCGCAAGAGCGCGCTGCATTTCATGGGCCTGCTGCAGGACGAGGGCGTTCACGCGCACCAGGAGCACCTTTTCAAGCTGATGCGGCGGGCGCGGGAGGAGTGTCCCGAAGGCCGCATAGTGATACATCCTTTCCTGGACGGGCGCGACACGCCGCCGCGCAGCACGCTCGAGTACATCGCGCGGCTGGAGAAAGAGATGGCGGCCGCGGGCAACTGCGTGATCGGCACGGTGCAGGGGCGTTATTACGCCATGGACCGCGCGAAGAATTACGCGCTGACCGACACGGCCTACGCATGCGTGGCGGCGGGCGAGGGGCGCGCGGCGGCCACGGCCGCGGACGCGGTGCGGGAGTCGTACGGCAAAGACCGGACGCCGGACAACACCCCGATGGTGGACGAGTACATCCCGCCGTATGCGGTCGGCGGGTATGCGGGGATGAAGGACGGGGACTCTGTGATGCACTTTAACTACCGGCAGGACCGGGCTATACAGTTATCGCAGGCTTTTGTCCGCGAGGATTATGCGGGCAGGCGCGCGGCGCGTCCCAAGGTCAAATATCTGGGGTTCACCCGTTACTGGAACGAGTTCAGCGAGTACCTGCTGGGGGCGATGGGCGGTGACGGCGGCATGGACAACCTGCTGGGCGAGGTCATCTCCAAGGCCGGCCTGCGGCAGCTCCGCATCGCCGAGACGCAGAAGTTCAGGCACGTGACCAGTTTCTTCAACGGCAAGTCCACGGACCCGTATCCCGGTGAGGATCAGGTGGACGTGCCGAGCCGTTTCGACCCGGCGACTTTCGCCAGCCACCCCGAGATGGAGGCGTACAACGTGACGGACGAGCTGCTCAAGCGGCTGCAAGACAATCCCTATGCTTTTGTGGCGGTGAATTACGCCAACTGCGACATGGTCGGGCACACCGGCGACTTCGATGCGGCCCGCAAGGCGGTCGAGGTTGTCGACGAATGCGTCGGGCGGATCTTGCGTCGGCTGTTGGAGATGGACGCGCATGTTCTGATCACGGCCGATCACGGCAACGCCGAGCAGATGCGGGATTACGAGACCGGGGCGAACAAGACCAGCCACACGCTCAACGAGGTCGAGTGTTTCTACGTGGCCAGGGACTCGGCGGGCGTGAAAATGGCGGCGGCGGGCAAGCTGAGCGACATCGCGCCGACAGTGCTGGCGCTGCTGGGGTTGCCGGCGCCGGAAGAGATGACGGCTGGAAACCTGATCCGGGGGCGCCCGGACTGGGAGTGAATCGAAGGGGAGTTGACGGGGGAGCCATGCGGATTGTTTTTCTTATAGGGGTGTTTTTTGTCCAGAGCGTTCTGGGCGCCATCAGGTTCAGCAACAGCTACTACAGTTCTCGCAATCGCGAGCGGTCAATACGCAAATCGACATCGCTGATCATCCTGCACACGACGGAGGCGCCTTCGAGCAGCGCCCTGAGGAAGCTGCGCGATAACGGCGAGTGCCATTACTGCATTGACGAGCGCGGGATCGTATACCGGATAATCGACCACCGGCGCGAGGCGTACCATGCGGGGCGCAGCATGTGGAGAGGACGCACCAACGTCGATTCATTCTCGGTGGGGATCGAGACGTGCGGATATCACAACAAACCGCTTAACGCCGCTCAATATTCGGCGCTGCTGGCGCTGGTGGGGGAATTGAAATACATTTACAAGATCTCGGATCACAACGTGCTGGCGCACTCGCATGTGGCTTACGGCGCTCCGAACAAATGGCACAAGCGCAGCCACCGCGGGCGCAAGCGGTGCGGCATGATGTTCGCGCTGCCGTCGGTGCGGGCGCGGCTGAACCTGAAATCGCGGCCGTCTTACGACCCGGACGTTCGGGCACGGCGCCTGACCGCAGGCGATGCGTACCTGGCCAAGGTGCTTTACGGGGCGGTGCCGCAGCAGCAGGCGGTGGCCGCGCTCAGCGCGCCGGGCGTAAATGTGATCAGCAAGGGGCGCAGCGCGTGGGACATAGCGCGCGAGGCGTACAACAAAGCTGACACCGTTTACATCTTCCCTGACGGCGCGCAGAAGCGCGGGCATCAGATACCGGATTTCCGCAAGGTGCCGGCCGGCACCAAGGTGGTGGTGAACTGCACGGACGACAACCTGCCGGAGACCTACCAGACCGTGGGTATCAACGGCAAGGCGCAGGACATCGCCGGCGAAGAGGCGCGCGCCGCCTCTACGGTGTACGTGTATCCTGACGGGTCTTACAAGCGCGGCAGCCAGTTGAGCGCCGCGGCGGTGCTCAAGCTGCCGTACGGGACCAAAGTGCTGACGGGTTACGCGGTCGGCGGGCCGGTCACCGCGAGCCGGCCGGCCACGTCCATATGCGGCAACCGCTGGCGTTCGCCGGACACTTTCTTCCTGATCAACGGTGTGCTGGTGCCGGGCGACAAGGTGGACGACAGCAAGATCCCTGTCGGCGCAATGTTGTTCTTCAAGAGCTGAGCAGGGACAGCGCCGCCTTGAAAATCACACCGGGCTCGGCCATGCGTCCCTTGCCGGATGTGCCGCAGGCGAGATCCCCCGTGCCGGCGTCGACGAATTTGATCTGACGGCTTTCCAGAGTCGCGACATTGGCCCGGGTCGCGGGGTTTTCCCACATGGCGGTGTTCATGGCCGGCACCACCAGCAACGGAGCTTTGCAGGCCAGCGCGGTGGCGGTCAGCAGGTCGTCCGCCAGTCCGTGGGCGATCTTGGCGATTACGTTGGCCGTGCAGGGCGCGATGACCATAAGATCGGCCTTGGCTGCCAGCGATATGTGTTCCGGCATCCACTCCGCTGGTTCATCGAACATGTCAACATAGGCCGGGTTCTGCGACAAGGTACGGAAGGTAAGTGGCGCGACGAAGCGGGCGGCCGCCGCAGTCATCGCCACATGGACTTGATGGTCGGCTTGAACGAAGAGGCGTGTCAGCTCGCAAGCCTTATAAGCGGCGATCGAACCTGTCACGCCGAGCACGATGTTTGCCATGTCGGGGTACTCCTTTGTCAGGCCAGCCCGGCCTTCACGTTGATGATGTCGCAGATGCGGCGGAAGGCCGTGTCCAGATTGTCGTTGGTCACTTGGAACATGTATTCGGCAGCGCGCGAAAGCTCTTTCTTCGCGTTTTTGACGCGCTTTTCGATAATTTCCGGCGCGTCTGTCGCGCGCCGTTCGAGTCTGGCCGTGAGTTCCTGCAGCGAGGGGGGGTTGATGAAGATATCGACGAAGCCCTCCCGCAGGGGGTCGCCCGGGGGCAGCGTTTTGACATGTTCGCGAATCTTGCCGGCGCCGACCACATCGATATCAAGCAGCGCGCATTGGTTCTCGGACAGGGCTTGATAAACGGGTTCTTTTAGGGTGCCGTAATAATTGTCGTGCACCAGCGCGTACTCCAGAAAGAGGTTCTCATGAATCAACTGCTTGAATCTGGCCTGGTCCAAAAAATGGTAATCGATGCCGTCCTCCTCGTTCAGGCGCGGCTCGCGGGTGGTGCATGAGACCGAATAACATAGCTCGGGGTAATGCTGCAGCAGAAGGTCGCACAGGGTGGTTTTGCCGGCGCCTGAGGGGGCTGAGATGACAATGAAAAGGGGTTTCATCCGCGTGTTTCCTTGGTGGTACAATTGGGTGCGCTCTAGTTTAGCGGGTCAGCATGAATCGGCAAAGCGAATTCGTGACATGCGGATTTGCGGACGCTCCGCGCGAGGGAGCAGTTAGTTGTTGAATCCGGCCATGGTTATGGTATTATCAGAAGTCATTAGAGA